>CAZFXK010000046.1:0-4071 GCA_964522975.1 uncultured Bacteroides sp.
CGCGGGACGATCGCGCTGTCGCACCAGATCATCGACTTCGCGCTCCACGGACCGGCTGGCTCACCGAACAAGAGGCGCGAGTCGGAGACACTGTGGTCGCTGATCGACGGACTGTTCAACGCTGGGGACGCTACGCCGACGCCATCAGCCGCTGGGAACACATCACAGGACGGGCAGCACCCGCCCCAACACTCCTGAACGACGCCGACGCACCCCGCCCAGCACCGGCGTTCGTCGAGTGGCTGATGGGGCTGCCTGCCGGATGGGTCACCGACGCCAGCGAGCTGACGCAGAACCAGCAGATCACCGCACTCGGAAACGGCGTCCTGCCACTTCAAGCAGTAGCGGCTAGCCGGTCGTTGGTACTTGCTGACCAGCCACCATGCTGGCGTAGCCGATCAGGCTCGCCACAAGCATGAGGACTTGAATACAGTTCCGTTTGCTGAACTGTCGTGCGGACACTGCATGCACGCTGGCGTGCCGCGAGTAGTAGTGGGGCACCGAGTCGCCGCGATGCCGCCAGAACTGCTCATGAGCGTTCCAAATTGGCAGCCACACGAGAGCCTCTCGCAGTCCCATCTCCTCGATCTCAGCCGGAACGGTCGCGCCCTTCGCCCGGTTGGTTATCTTTGATCGTTTGTTCCGGTCGGGGTGGAAGCGATATACCAACGTGTCGAGCGTGACTGTCAGCATTGCCTGGGCAGAACGGGTGTGTCCAGATCGCATTGCGCCGAGTCCATCCAGTGCGAACAAGAGCTCGTCCCCGATCACATCCCTCTCAGCGTTTTCGAGGATCGCGGCACAGTCGTCGATCAGTGAGTCGTAGCAATCGTTTAGCACCCGTCGGCGTGCGGCCCGATCCTGCGCCCGCACAAGTCGGAGCGCCGTGCGCCCGCGAGGGACCAAGTACAGCGGGATACCCTCCGCTTCGAGAAACTCATGGACCACACGAGCATCGATCTCATTGGCATGAGACCGGAGATTCGGTGGGAGGAAGGCACGGTTAAGCCCCTCTAGGAGCTTCGGATCGATCCGGGTCTTGAGAGCCTCGCGGAGCCCGTCCAGGAGCTGGACGTGGTGGTCGGCTATCAGGCGGAGACTATCCCCGAGTCCTGGGCTCACGCGCGGCGTCAACATGGCCGAGAGGTCGAAGGATGGGAGCGCGCTAGAGAGGATGTCCTGCTGAACTTGTGCCATCTGCTCGCGGACCCGCGCGTTGAGAGGCTCCAGGGTGCGCCGGACTACTTCGTCAATGTCCGGCACGGATGACTTCAACTGCTGGCGCACCATCCGATTTAGGGGCTCGACGATGTCGCGGAGGTAGGCATCCGGATCAGGCAATGCCGACCGGAGATTGGCTTGGAACTGCACGAGCCACGGGGCCTCAAGCCTCCTGATGCTCGGCATCATCGCTGCCGCGAAGCCCGATTTCACTGTCACGGACCGGGACAACTGGGAGAGGTCTGCGCCGCTGTGGGCTCGAGGGGTTGCCTGCGGTGCCTCTCGCCGCAGACGATCCGCGTCTTCCACAGCATCTTCACGCTCGCTCACTTCGCAGCCTCATCGAGTCTGCGGTGAACCATAGACACCATAGTCAGGACTTCGAGGAGCTCCTCTTCCGTGATTGCGCGGTGGAGCCGAGGGTCGTGCGCAGTGGGATTACGGTACAGACTCCCGAGTCCCTTGATGAGGTTGGCGAAGCCAGACTGCTCGTCACGTTGAGTCTGAGTGCGCAACGAGTTGATCGCCAACGCAGGGACCCCCGTCTTTCCCAGCGCAAGTGTTGCGTCAACAAGGCCGGCCCCGTCGCCCGAGCCGCCAGTCATAGCCCGGATACGGTCGAAGATGCTCTTTGTCGCTTCGAGACAGGCGTGGAAGTGATCTCGCTTCAATACTTCCACCGAGCAGTACCGAAGTACCTCGGGATGGGTCTTGCGCCGCGCGAGCTCATCGCGAATCGACGTGGCGATCCGTGTCGCCTCATCGAGCGTTTCGGCGCGTGCACCGCGAGCAACTTCACCCTTCGCCGTCACATGCAACCCGACGAACGCGAGCCGTTCATTGAGGCGGTCCTGACGTAGCGAGAACAGCTCGGGCCGATCACGGTATCTGACGGGTGCCATCGCGTGAACGATGAACGTGATGATCCGTCGCGAGCTGCGGTCCTTATTCTGACGCGCCACGAAGGCTTCGGCCAGGCGGTCTCGCTTGGTTGCGCTGGGAAGCGGGTCTTCCATGCTCAAACTTGTGAGGAGGTCACCGATCTCCTTGCCTGTCAGCCCGTCGGTCGTGTCGGCCAGTACTCCCGCAACTTCCTTCAGAACCGCGTAGTCCCAAGCGGGCTGAGTGCTACTCATGGTCCGGATACCGCGCTGTCCCGCGGCTGAGCTGTGCCGGATACGTTCTCGGATACAACAACGAGGGAGCTGAACGGTTCACGTCAGGCCCGCTCGTCGAGGGCGACCACGGTGTCGTAGAGGCCGTAGCGGCGGAGTCCCTTGTGGGACTCGATTCCGGTGTAGGACAGGGAGGAGTCCTCGTAGCGGCGGAACGCGAAGACGGCCTGGTTCATGTGGGTGGCGTTGAAGACGCCGAGGTTCACTAGGAGGTGAAAGTCCTCGACGGTCAGACCCGTGACGGCGCGGAACAGGCCGGGTTCGAGCTTGGTGATGACGTCTTGGAGGGTGTTCTCGCGGAAGTCGGTCAGGTACATGAAGGCCGGGATGCGGGTCGCGAACTTCACGAGCTTGTCCTGAATCTGCTTGCGCTTGGACTTGTACTCCTTCTCCTCGGCGGTCAGTTCCTTCTTCTCAGCCGGCGTGGCGTCTTCGCCCTTCTCCTTCTTGGCCTTCTTCACCGCGTCACTCTTGTTGACGACGGTCTCGAAGATGTCGTTGCCGAGCGCGCGGAACCCTTCGATGTTCATCACGGCGTTGAGCGCGTCGGGGTTGTTCATGATTTTTCGGAGGGTGTCGTTGTCGACGTTGACGAGGATCGCCGACTCCCACTTGCGCGCCAGCAGGGTCGCGGAGGTGCCGGACATGGCGATGTCGAGGATGCCGCCAGCGTCTACCTGGGTCATGTTCGACCCGTCGTAGGCGAGGACGGGCAGGAACTTCACCAACTCTTCGACGGCTTGTTCGGGGTTCGGGGTCTCGGGCGAGAGTCCCGCCCCGTAGTCGGCGATCTGTCGTAGCGCCCGTGTGGGCGCGAAGTCGAACACGAAGCACACGGGCTTCAGGACGGCCTCTGCGCTCGGGTCGTCGCCGTCGGGGTTCTTGATCGACCACGGAGATTGGACCCGGAACGCCGCCTGGAAATAGGTCTCGGGCGAGTTCAGGTTGCGCAGCATCAGGATCGACGACCACTGCTTGACCGTGACTCCAGTGGTGAGCTTGCCGCATGACAGTGTGATGGTCTTGGTGTCGTGGCCGTCTCCGATGGCTGCCCGCACGGGTGGGAGCGCGTCGAGGCCAATCCCGGCTCGGGTCCCGGCGACGACGAGGACCTTGTAGTCGTGCCAGAACACGTTCTGCTTCTCGGCGAGTAGGTTCGCCATCGCCTCACACGCAGCGACGTTGGGCAGGAACCAGAACGAGTGTTGCAAGTAGGGCAGCAGGCGGGCGTCCGAGTACGGGAACGGCGGACGGGTGCCCATTCGCATTGCGTCGACCTGGGTGGGCAGGTGCGCGCCACGGATGATGTCGAGCCACTTCTGTACGTCGGTCTTGTGAACGAACTCCGCATCTGCACCGGTGCCCTTGGCCTCGAAGAAGTCGTTGAGGTCGAACTCGTCGAACTCGCCTTGGTTCGCCACCGCGATGAGCTCGTCCGGCATCTGGTAGGTGAACAGCCGCAACTCCGGCAGTGCGCCGTACGGGTTCCACGTGTCAGGGTGCGCGGCGGCGTACTCGGCTTTGGCGCGCTGCTCGTCGGTGTAGGTCCAGTTGAAAATTTGCTCCTCGATGAACTCACCCGTGGCCAACGCCTTGAAGGGCGTGCCCGACAGGTACAGGTATGCACGGGTCGTGATCGGCAGAAAGTCGTCCTCGTCGTTGCCGAGCTCGTCGA
>CAZFXK010000046.1:4171-14864 GCA_964522975.1 uncultured Bacteroides sp.
CTCGTCGAAGGCGATGAGGCCGTCGTTGTACTCGGCGGCGATCTCCTTCTGTTTGACTCTGTCGTCCTCGCCCTCGAACAGCTCCTTGGCCGACTCCCGCCAAGCACCGAAGTGGTACTCATCGAAGATGACCAAGTCCCAGTTCGTGGTATGCACCCACTCGTTCTTCGACTTGATGAGCCCCGTCTTCCGGTCGCGCCCAAGGAGGTCCTGGAAGGACCCGAAGTACACCAGCGGGCGGGTCTTGTCGGCATCGTCCGGGCTGCCGCCGGTTGCGGATGAGAGGTACTGCCAGCCGTCGAAGTCGGCATGCGACTCCAGATCGCTCTGCCACGCGTCCTCGACAGCGGGCTTGAACGTCACCACGAGCACACGTCTCGCGCCCAGGCGCTTGGCGAGTTGGTACGAGGCGAAAGTCTTGCCGAACCGCATCTTCGCGTTCCACAGGAACCTCGGGACGGCTTTGGTGTCCTCGGCCCAGATCGATTCGAAGTAGCTCTGCGCCTTCTCGACGGCGTTCGTCTGCTCCGGGCGCATCGGAAACGTCTCGTGATGGGTTCCGCTGAGCTTGATGCCGTCGCGTAGCTCGGTGATCGCGGTGAGCACGTCTGCGGGGGTGCAGCGCATCCACTCCCGTGCGGACCCGAAGGTCGGGTTCTCGAAGCCCTTCTCGATCAGCCGCTGCCGCACATCCGAGTCGCGGAATACATTTCCGTCGCCACGCTCTGCCAGCTCATCGACATGCAGCGTGTAGGCCTGTTGCATTTGCCCCTGAGACTCGCGGACGCGCGCGTTCACATCCGCCTTCGTCGTTTGCCCCACCTTCAGCAGGCCCTCGTATCCCGTCGGCGGATCGTTCGGCGACCACGCGTAGATGCGTAGTCGGGCCTCCGGCTTCTCTGGAAGCAAGCGACTGATTTCCTTGCTCATTCGATTTCCATCGGGCGAACAACCTTGTCGATGAAGGCCATCTCCTCGTTCGTGATCCCATACCGTTCACGGAGCAGATCGTCCGTCCATGGCACCGACCAGTCTTGGGTGGGCACGAACGTGTAGACGTTCCTGGTCGTGTTCTGCGAAGGCTTGTGCAGCAGGATCAGGAAGCGTGTGATTCGACACGAGAGATAGGCCAGGGCGTTCTCGGCTTCGGCCCGGCTGTCGAACGGGCCAATGGCGAGGTACGTCTCCGTCGAAACCGTCCCCGGTTCCCCGAGGAACGGCGTGCTGATTATGCGATGAGGGTAAGTGTCCTTGTCACCCGTTCCCGGTGCGGCAAAGCCAACGAAGACCTTCCACGAGTCGGCAAGATTGAGGCCGGTCTGGACCTCCTCGCGGGCTACGTAGCCCACGCCGCCCTTCTGAAGAAGCCGCAGGTCGCCGCTTCTCGCAGTGTTGCGTCCGCGAAACGTTGATGAGAACCCGAATGGCCTGCGCACACTTACCAGGTCACGGAAGCGGCGGTGGTCGGGCAACGCAAGTGACTGCGAGCCCGGACCCTCCACCGCGGCGACCTTCTGAAGAACCGAGAGCCCCTCATTGAAGCGGATGAACACGTCCGCTCCAGGCTCAAGGAGGGGTCGAGCTGAACTCGACTCGGTTCCTTGGAAGTGGGTCGTGACCTCACACGTTCCTGGGGAATCGCGGCTCCATAGGAACGCGCAGACACCACCCTTCGGCCCATTCGTCGGAAAGACATCGGCGGAGATCGGGTAGTCATTGAGTCTTCGCACCCTCCCATCGGAGAGCATCGACTCACGAAATTCGTCGAGCCCCTTCCCACCGGTGAACCAGCGTGAAGGAACGATCATGGTGAGGAAACGGGGATCAAGTTTCTTGGCTTGTTCGACAAACAGTTGATAGATCGGAGAGGCACTGGAGCCATTGCCTCCGCCATCACTGAGCTGGTAGGGCGGGTTGCCGATGATGACGTCGAACTGCATGTTTTCTCCGAACAGCTCCGCGATGCGAGCTTTGATGTCGTCGGTGTGGATGAAGGCGTAGGCGTGGGTTTCGAGGTCGTCACCGCGGGCATAATCACTTTCGCCTGCTCCGCAGTAGATGCACTTGCGGTTGATGTAGAAGGCGATCTCCTGACTCGTCAAGGGGTCGACGCGGAACTCGCGCTTACCCCCGCCCCAGGTGTGTTCGGTGCGCTCGAACCAGATGTTGCCGTCCTCGGTCGTGAAGGACTTGGCGATCGAGTGTGGGCCATTGGCGAACTTTGAGCAGTAGACGCTTCGGCGTGCCAGGAGCGACGTGAGCTGCGTGATCCCGATGCCGAAAACTTGTTTCGTGAGGATGTGATCTACCCGTTCGGAAAGATCGGGAAGCTTCAAGATCAATCCGTCGGTGAGGCGGCGAACGATCTCGCGGAGGAACACTCCCGACTTGGTGAAGGGGTCGAGGAAGGTGACAGTCGGATCAGCCCAGATTTCCGCGCCGTCGTTGGCGTCAGCCCACGCTGCCGCCAGGGTGTCGAGCATCTGGTTCGCGAACTCGGGCGGCGTGAACACCTCATCGTTGGAGAGGTTCGCGATGCAGGTCAACACATCTGGGTTATGCGCACGCAGGGTGAACGGGGCTTGCATGATGCTCATGCAGCGCCCGCCTGTCCGGCCAAATCACTCACGGTCATCGTGGGGTACGTCGCTTGCGGTGCGAACAGATCGGCCCCCAAGTCAACGAACAGTGATCCTTCCGCTTTCCATGCGGAACGTTGGGTGAGTTCGTCATACCGGAAGTCGCGGCGCTGGAACTTCCCCTTCCCCAGATACCCCCATTCGGCGAACGTGATCGGGTCCCCGCCCGGCACCGCCATGGTGAGCGCGTCGCCTCGAACGATGTTGGCTGCGAGGACGACACGCGCGGCCATGGCCCACTCGTCCTCCTCGCCGATCCCCAGGAAGGTGTTGAACAGCTCGCTCAAGTTCTCGCGGCACTCCTCGGCGTTGTCTTCGAGCAGCTCGATACCGTAGACGCACATGAGCGCCAGCAGTGCATAGTGGCGCTTCTCAAACTCGCTCCTGCCATGGCGGGCTTGGACCGTGGCAAGCTTTCGAGCCAGAACCGGGACGAGGAAGTTACCTGACCCGCAGGCGGGCTCAAGAACGCGTGAGTCGATCCGCTCGGATTCATGCTTGACGCGGTCGAGCATGTCTTCGACTATCCACGCGGGTGTGAAGACTTCGCCGTGATCCGCGACGCGCTGCTTGGACTTCACCAAACGCTGGGCATCATTCTGCGTCATCCTCACCCCTCCCGTGTTCGTTGATGTCAGCGTACGAGCGACCACCGACACGCGATGGCGGCGCAGATGCATGCGGTTCGGTTGATGCGGCACCTGCGCGTACCCAATCGTCGATCTCGCTGGCTTGGAACTTCCAGAGGCGTCCGACCTTATGGGCAGGCATGGCCTTCTCGGAGATCCAGGTGTAGACGGTGTCCTTGGTGACCCCGAGGTGGGCGGCGATGTCGTCTGCGGACAGCCACGGCTCAGCCACGTTGGTCCTCTCTCGTACGGCGTCACCCCGGACGGGGCGACAACCAATAGCATACCGGGGCGGCTGCGGTTTAAACTGGGTTTGTCCGGGTGTGGCCGATCCGAAACGGTGTGGCTCCGGCACTTATCAGGTCACCGGCTGCGCGGCGAGCCAGCCGCTCACGACGGCCCGCCACCGCTCAGGATCGGAGTTCCACGCGAGCGTGTGGTCGGCATCGAAGGTCTCCAGAGTCACAAGCTCGGGGCGCCGCTCTCGGAGTGCTTTCGAGAGCCGGATCGGTGCGGAACTGTCGTTTGTGCCGTGGAGGATCAGGGTGGGTGTAGCGAGCTCGGCGGCGCGAGTGATCCAGTCGAAGCGACGCAGCGGGATCGGCTCCGGCAGTCCGACCATGATCGCGGGCGGGCCGAGTGTGAGCCACGGGACCGCGAGGAGACCTGCGGAAGCTGGGAGTCCGCTGCGGGAGCAGTTGGCCTTGATGGTCTCGGCCCAGTCGAGCACAGGTGAGTCCAGGACGAGCGCGGTGATGAGCCCGTCGTGGCGCGTGCGGGCGGCGAGTTGGAGGGTGATGGCGGCTCCCATTGACCAGCCGAACAGCACGATCCGTTCCGCTCCTCGTCGGACGGCGTATCCGATGGCTTCGTCCACGTCTGCAGTCTCGACGTGGCCGAGTGTTGATCGGCCGGTGCCGACGCGGGGGCCTTCTGTGGTGTTGCGGTAGGTGACAAGGAGGGAGCTGTAGCCGAGTTCGGTGGCGGCTTGAGTGCCGCGGAGGGTTCCGGCACGGGTGCTGCCGAGTCCGTGGATGTGGATGGCCCAGGTGGAGGGGTCGCCGTCTATGCGCCAGGCAGGGCACGGACCCGCGGGTGTGGTGATGGTGATGTCGCGTGCGTTGAGTCCGGCGTCGGCCGGGGTGGCATAGTAGATGCCGCTCCACGAGGCTCGGTCACCGACCCGGAGCGTCAGCCCTGGCGAGGTGCCGACCACGGTGCGGGCAATCCGACCCGGACCACGGTCGGACGCTTGTGCGGAGAGTTGTGCCCAGCCGCCGTGTTCGAGCCAGAGGTTGAATATGCCGTCGGTGGTGGTCTGATCGGTGCGGTCGAGAACGACCAGCTGAGTCCCGTCGTCGTGCTTGATGTCGCGAATGGTGAGGTCGAAGATGCGAGGGCCGGCTGGTGCGGTGAGGCGTCGTGCGATGGTCCCGCCGATGCCGAGTGCGCTGGCGGTGAGGAGCCCGGCTCCGAGAGCGATGGCTCGTTTCATGAGGGATGCTCCTTGTTGGGTTCTGTTGCGTCGTCGTCTCCGCCGCTGCTCGGTCCGGTCTCGGTGTGCTGTTCGCCGAGGAGGTGTCGTTCGGCGGCTTGGAGCAGCGCGCGTTCATCGTTGGTGGTGGTGAAGGTGACGCGGCCGTCGATCATGGCGTCGCGGATTTCGACGATCTTGCGGTGGAGTCGCCCTTCCGGGTCGTCTGCCCTGGCAGCGAGGGGTTCTGCTTGGCTGAGGCCGGGCCGAACGCGAGTGGCGCGTTCCCAGACTGGTTCGAGGTCGGCGGCGAGAGCCACAGTGCGGCGTCGGCGAGCGTGGTGCTGGGCGAGACGGACAACGGGTTGTGCGGTGAATCCTGCACAGAGGAATCCGAAGGTGAGTAGCGACAGGGGTGCGTAGAAAGATTGGACAGTGCGCATGAGGTCGAGGTGGTCTGCGACATGCGCGATGTCCATGATGAGCACGGCGACGCAGAGCGCGACCCCGAATGTCGAACCGAGAGTGAGCAGAGCCGCTGGGAGGCGCTGAACGCCATGGGCGTTTCGGTACTCCCGGGTAGCAAGAATCAGCATGGCGGCAATCACGATGCCGCAGTAGACGAAGTTGGTGATCGAGTACGTTGCCGTGGCCGGCTGATTTCCGAGGTCGGCCATGAACTGTGTGGTGGTGTGGCCGCGTTCGATGAACGTGAATATCACCGTGATCGCGGCCAGCGCGACCAGCAGGGTAGGCAGGCTGACGGTTGCACGCACGAGCCGGGGCCGGTACTCGCCCGCGTGCATGACTCCTCGGCCAAGGAAGAACAGCCCGGTCATCAGCAGAGTGTCGGCAATCAGGGTAGCGATGTTGGTGCCGCCCAAGACCGGATCAATGGCGGCGTAAACGGCATCGACGTTCAGGGTCATCGCGATCGCAATGGTGATGGAGGCGTAGGTGATGCTTCGGTCGGCGCGTTTCCTGCGGACGATGAGCAGGCTCGCCACAAGCACCCACATGAGTGCTGCGACGACTGTCTGTGTCATCCGAAGACCTCCGAGTAGCGGGACTCGCCGAATACTTGCCCTCGGATGCCTGCGGCGAGCCGGTCGGCGAGGGCTTCGGCGGCGATCTCGGTGTCGCCGTCGATGTCTTGCCGCTTCAGGAGGCGACCTCGCGTGTATGGCGGGATGTTGGGCAGCAGCGCGTCAGTGGCCGCGCAGTCCTCACCGTCACAGTGACCGAGGATCATGTGGGCGAACTCGTGCAGGACGAACTGCTGGCGGTGCAGGGCGGAATCGCTCGGCGCGTGGAGCACGACATCCTTGGTCTCGCCGATCAGCCAGATGGCGCAGAGGCCGTCGCTGGTGTCGAGGTCTTGTAGCTCGTGCACGCGCAGGGTCCGCTGGCGTCGGACCTGGATCGCGTGGACGAGGTCGTCGATGGTGAAGGTGTGGCCGAGCCGGAGGTCCGCGACGGCCGCCGATACGGTCTGTTCGATATTCACGGTGCGCCCCTCTCGGTGGAGAGCACGTAGCCGGTATCGGCGTCGCGTTGCGCGATACCTGTCAGTGCTCAGGCATGTGCGTCATTTCCTCATCCAGAAACTTGGTGATGGCGTGGAGTGCTTTCGGTGAGATGTCCCCGAGGGTGCGGGCGGCGTAGGACTTCACCTTCGCCGCACGCATGGAACGAACGAGGTCGAGCTGCGCGGTGACCTTCTCCGGGGTGGTGGCGCCGTCGGCTCCCAGGAGGAAGTCGGTATCGACATCGAAGTAGGCGGCGAGCCCCTCGAAGACGGCAGGGTCTTGGACGTAGCGGTGGCCGTTGACCATGTACGTCCAGCGCGAGCGCGACAGGTTGACGCCGCGTTCTTTGAGGAAGTCCGCGATCTGCGAGTAGGTCGGCTCTGCGCCGGACTCGACCTCGGCAACGTCCATCAGAAGCCGGAGCCGCTTGGCGAGATCAACTGCCGCAGCCTGGCCCTCTTCTTCGGTCATGGTCGCTGAGCTCCTTTCCCTTGTGACGGGCAAGGCATCGCTGTTGTCCACCCCGAAGGGCAGTTGTGCATGCTCAACACTACTCGTTGGGCATGCACAAATCAAGGCTTGCGTATGCTCAACGGTCGTGCTCCAATGGGAACTTCGACCCGTTTGAGCGTGCTCAATTTTGTGCTTGGGTAGTTCGCTCTCGCCAGAGAGGAGGTGAACGATGTTGTCCCCCATACGAATCCCGCGCGGCTTCTCGAGGAAGCACATGTGCCTACCGGGTCGCGCGATACGGCGGGCCCAGCAGGTTCGCTCTCGCCGTGGCGGGAGGGGTTGCCTACCTCAAAGGTGTACCGCCGCGCCCACGAATGTCGTGGTGGTCACGAGAGGAGACCCAATCATGGCATCCACACTGGAGCAGCGGGCGGCGCGTGAGGCAAAACTCGAAGAGCTGCACGAGAAGCTGACAAACGCCGTTGAGCAGCTCGTGACCGGCGATGACTGGCGCAACGCACTCACGTTCGCCGCGAGATTTCGGTCCCGCTCGTTCAATAACACGATGCTGATCTGGGTGCAGCACCAGGCCGGTTTCGAGGCCGGCCGGGTGCCCGAGCCGTTCCCGACCTTGGTGGCAGGTTATCGGCAGTGGCAGGGTCTGGGGCGTCAGGTGATGAAGGGCCAGCCGGGCTACATGATCTTTGCGCCCGTCACAGGCAGGTTCGCCACGGGCACGCCGTCGGATTCTGGTTCGTGGCGGCGGCTGGGACCTCGGGAGAAGCCGAAGCCTGGTGAGGTGGTGCGTTCGCGCATGGTCGGTGCCCGACCTGCGTACGTGTGGGATGTCTCCCAGACCGACGGCGAACCGGTGCCCGAGTTGCCGACCCCGGTGCTGTTGGAGGGCGAAGCACCCATGGGGCTCTGGGAAGGCCTCGCCGCCCAGATACGCGCGACAGGTTTCGAGGTCGTCTCCGTGCCGGACGAGATGGCGATCATGGGCGCGAACGGCATGACCGACTACGGCGCCCGGACAGTGTCGGTGCGGGAGAACATGTCTCCCGCCGCGCAGGCAAAGACGCTGGCGCACGAGCTCGCGCATGTGATGATGCACGATCCGGGCGACGTGGAGGTGCGGCAGCATCGCGGTATCCGCGAGGTTGAAGCCGAGTCGGTCGCGTTGATGATCGGGGCCGCGCACGGCATGACCACCGACGGCTACACGATCCCGTACGTCTCGACCTGGGCGGCGCGCGCCGACGACAAGGAGCCCGCGCAGATCGTGCAGGCGACCGGCGAGCGAGTGCGAAACGCGGCGCTGGCGATTCTGGATCAGCTCGACACCCCGCAGCTCGGTGACGGCACCCCTCCCGGGCTGGAACGCGCTACCCCGTCCGCGAAGCCGACCCGCGCGTCCGCTCGGCAGGTTGAGCCTGACCGGCCGCACACCACGCCGGTCTTGACAGGGCGGGGGCTGTGATGGCTGAGGCTTTCGACGTTCTCGCCGCGTTCATCCGCATAGACCGCACCCCTGACCTCGCCGCTGCGGCACGAACTCTGGCAGCTGCTGGAGTGCCGGTGTTCCCGTGCGAACCAGATGGGAAACGGCCACTCACCCGGCGGGGGTTCCTCGACGCGACCAGCAACCCGAGGCAGGTGGCCGCGTGGTGGTCGCGCACCCCGGACGCGAACATCGGCCTCCCCACCGGCGCACCTTCTGGTGTCGTCGTCGTGGATGTCGATGTTCATGGGCCGGCCGATGGCCGTGCGGCGTGGCGGCGTGCTTCCGAGGCGGGGCTGGTTGGTGGGGCGGGTCTGCTGGTGCGGACCCCGACCGGCGGCGCGCACGCCTACTTCCCAGCCACAGCAGGCACCGAGCAGCGGTCGTGGCAGGCCGCAGGCGCGGGGGTCGATTTTCGGGGTGACGGCGGCTACATCATCGCTCCGCCCTCCCGCCGAACCATCGACGGCACCATGCTGCGCTACGAGATAGCCGACATCGCCACGCACGCCGTCGGACCCGTCGATGCCGCACGGCTCCGCGACTTCCTCGACCCCCGACCCGCCCCGCCGCCGCGAAACGACCGGGGCGCGGTCGCGGTGGATGCCGAACGGCTCGCCTCTTGGGTCGCTGGGCGTGGTGAGGGCGAACGGAACCGGGGCCTGTTCTGGGCGGCCTGCCGCCTCGCCGAGAACGGCACCCCGCCCGCCGACGCACTCGGTGTACTCGGCCCAGCCGCTGCGCAGGCGGGCCTGAGTGAGCGTGAAATTGCCGCGACCGTGCGTTCGGCCTACCGCGCCACCCAGCCCGCACCCGAGGCCAGCCACTCGGCCAACGCACTGCGTGGGGCGGATCGCTGGTGCAGCCGCTCCGCGACCTCGCCCGTGGCCTCTGTCGGGAGGGCGGGGCTGTGATCGACAAGGCGAGTCCGCGACGGTGGGCAGCGGGGACGGCGGTGGCGGGGACGGTGTTCATCGCCGCTGGGGCGTTCTGGCTGTCGTTCACCTCGCTGGCCGATCTCGCTGCGCGTTCGGGGATCGGGGCGGGGCAGGCATGGGCGTGGCCGCTGATTGTGGACGGCATCATCGTCGTCGCGACCGTCGCCGTCGTCGCGCTCGCCGGGCAACGCGCCGCCTGGTACCCCTGGGCACTCCTGACCGGTGGCGCGCTCGTCTCGGTCACCGCGAACGCGATCCACGCCATCGTCGTTGCCGACGCAGACGTGCCCGGCATCCTCGCCGCCTCGGTCGCAGCCGTCCCGCCTGTTGTGCTGCTCGCGATCACCCACCTCACCGTCATCCTCACCCGCACCCCAGACTCCGTCCCGGAGCCATCTGGTCGTGCCCAGATCGCCGTGCTCGCTACCGCTACGGCGGACCCAGCGGCGGACGAGCTGGACGCGGCACCGGCATCCGTTGGTGTCGCTGAGCTGGCGTCCGCGCCTGCTGAGGCTGGGTCGCTCGATCCGGCGGATCGTCGGGCGTTGGGTTGGGAGCTGCGGGAGGCGGGGTGGTCGAACAAGAGGATCGCCCGCGAGCTCGGGGTGCATCCCTCGACCGTGGGCCGCTGGTTCGCCCCCGCACACCTTCCTACTGACATCACTGAGTCCGCCGATGAGCGGGAGGAGACCACCTCATGAACACCACCGACCGGCAGCACGCCGACCCGCGCCATGATCCGAAGCGCGTCGTGCCGACCCCGGCAGACGAGGCGCTCTCGGTGCCGCGCGAGCACCGCGAGCCTGCCGTTGAAGCCTCGACGACGCCGGAGGCGCTACGCGCGGCGCAGGTCGCTCATGCCGAGAAGCGGAACGCCGCGGTGGTGCGTGGCCGGGGTGTGGAATGGGTGCGCCCAACCGATCTGATGGCCCGTCATTCGGCGAACGTCGCCGGCCGCGGCCTGGACTTCCAAGCCGAGCTCGCCCGCCGCACCAGCACACCCTTGCGGATCGGAATGCAGGCCGCGCGGAATCGGGCTCGTCGTCTGCCGCCGATCACGGCGTTCGGGCGGCGCACCGTCACCACGTCGGCCCTGACGCGGCCTGGTGTTGGGATCGGGTGAGGGTGACGGGTCGTGGTCCAGACGGCACCCAGCACGGGAGGGGCGCGTTCGTGGGAGCGGGCGCGCACCTACCTGCCAGGAGGTGCCGACACCATGACCACAACCACCAATCCCAACACCGAGACCTCGCGTGAGGACTTCACGACCGGCGAGGGCCTGCGGGCACTGCTGAACCGGCTGCACACGGGCGGTGACGACGCCTGGGTTCACGACCCGGTTGCACGCGATCTGATGGAGTTCGCCGCCGACAAATACAAGGCGCTGGCGCGCAAGTACCGCCTCGATACCTGGGATGCGGTCGCGGCGGCATTTGACGCGATGCAGAACCGCTCCACCCGCGAAGCCCGCGACCCGTGGGCGATCATCACCCACGCCGTGCGGATCACCTGCATCTACGAAGAACGCGC
>CAZFXK010000046.1:14964-17629 GCA_964522975.1 uncultured Bacteroides sp.
CAGAGATGACCGACCCGCAGACCGGTATCCAGCTCGACCGGGCCGTCGATTCCCTGACCGTCGGCCAGCGCCACCGCACCGACCTCGGAGACATTGAAACCCTCGCCGCGTCCATCGACCGCGACGGACTGCTCCAGCCGTTGACAATAACGATCGACGGAGTGCTGGTCTGTGGGGCGCGGCGGTTGGCGGCGATCAAGATGCTCGGCTGGCGCACCGTCAGCGTGTGGGTGCGCGGTGGCCTGTCGGATCGGCTCGGGAAGCTCCTGGCCGAGCAGGATGACAACATGCTCCACAAGCCCTACAACCAACTCGAAGCCGCCGGCCTGTACCGCGAGATCAAAGAAGTCATGGCCGAAGACGCCGCCCGTCGGAAGGCCGCCACCCAGTTCAGCGCCGAGAACCAGCCAGGAAATGACGGTCCCGCAAAATTTGCGGGACCGTCAGGAGCGCTCGGAGACGCACGAAAACTCGCCGCAGCGATGATCCCCGGCGGCGCTTCACACACCACGCTGGAGAAGGTCGGCTACATCGAAGAGATCGCCGCCAACCCCGCGCAACCCGAAACGCTCCGAGCCGAAGCCGCAGCCGCGTTGGAGCGGATCGAAGCGGGCGACCCGGTGCACCCGCTCTACCAGGCGATCCACGAATCGGCAGAGGCTGCGCGTGAGGTGCGCGAGGCGACGATGCACGCCCTCGCCGAGGATGCCGTCGCCCGCGCCAACGCGATGAAGAAGGGCAAGAAGCCCGAGCCCCGCCCCAAGCCACCCGTGTCCGACGACGCACCGCCGGTGCGTTATCCGGTGCGGGCGTTCATCCAGACCTGGGGCGAACTCGCCCTCTGGTGGACCCACTACGACATCGCCGTGCTCGCCGTCGAGTTGACCGACGACCAGTACGAGAACTTCCTCACCGTCGCCGAAGCCACAGCCCGCTTCGCCGACGACCTCCGCACCACCCGCGAGGCACATGCAGCACAGCCGATCCTGCGCGCGCTCTGAGCTGAGGTTCCGCTGCTTCGCCGGTAGCGGGTGTGTACCTGCCAGGCATGAGCCCTGCACCGACTGATCCCAAGACTCGCCGCCGACTCGTGGCACTTATCGCCGCTGGCATCGTCCTGCTGCTCCTTGCCGGGGTCGGCATCTACGGACTCCTCACCGGCCCCCACAACACCAGCGGGGACGATCCGCGCCCCGAGCCGTCGCCGACCGTGACCACGCCCCAGTCGCCGAGGCCGTCAACACAGCTGCTGCCGAAGGGTCCAGCTGTGCCACGCTCGACCGATCCGGTCACGTTCGCTGAAGGCGTCGCCACAACGTTGTTCGCGTGGGATACCGCTGTTGGGTTGTGGCCGCTGGACTACACCTCAGTGATCCTCGCCGTCGGTGACCCCTCCGGCGCCGAGCAAGCGGGGCTGGCCTCCGACATCGCCGCCTACCTGCCCAACCGGGACGCCTGGATCGAGTTGCGCCAGTACGCCACGACCCAACACATCGTCATTGATGCCGCATTGATCCCTGCCGTGTGGTCCGAAGCGGCTGAGCAGACACAGCCCGGGCAGATCGCCCCAGGCACAACGGCGGTGACCATTGAAGGCACACGTCATCGCTCCGGCGTCTGGAACGGCCAACCCGTGACCTCCGAACACTCGGTGTCATTCACGGTGTTCGTGGTCTGCGCGCCGACGTACCCGACCTGCCACTTGCTGCGGTTGTCGCAGCTCGACAACCCCCTGCGCTGAGAAGGGCGCCGCCGTGTTCCGCAAAGCCGCTATCGCCGCCCTCGCGCTCATGTTCTTCACCCCGTCCGTCATCCTGCTCGGGATCGGAGCAGTGATGAACCCCGCCGCTGCCCACTGCACCACCACAGGTGTGGTCAACCTCGGTCCCGTCCCAGAGTCTCTGAGCGTGACAACCGTGAACGGTGAGATGTTCACCCTGAACCGGCAGCAACTCACTCACGCCGCCACAATCATCACCATCGGCAACAGCATCGACGGCGTGGGACGGCCGGGAATCAAGATCGCGCTCATGGCGGCACTCACCGAGTCCACACTGCGGATGCTCACGAACACCGGCACCTACCCCGAGAGTGCGAACTACCCCAACGACGGCAACGGCTCCGACCACGACAGCCTGGGCCTGTTCCAGATGCGCCCGCAATCGGGTTGGGGTACCGTCGCCGAACTCATGGACCCCAGCTATCAGGCGCGGGCATTCTTCGGCGGACCCACCGGCCCCAACTATCCATCACCGCGAGGCTTGCTCGACATCGACGGCTGGCAACAGATGGACCCCGGAGATGCCGCCCAAGCCGTCGAAGTCTCCGCCTACCCCGACCGCTACCGCAACTACGAGCCGGTCGCCGAAACGATCCTCGCCACGCTCGGCACGAGCGGCACCGCCACGACTTCTGCCGCTGCCGGTGGGCCGGTCGTATCGATGTCACGAGTCGCGTTCCCCCTGCCTGAAGGGACGTGGGTGCTGACTTCGCCGTTCGGGATGCGTGTGCACCCGATCACTGGTGAATACAAGCTGCACACCGGCACCGACCTCGCCGCACCCGACGGCACAGCGATCATTGCCGCCGTCGACGGTACCGTGACCGTCGCGGAGTTCTCCGGCAGCTACGGCGGACTCATCGTCATCGAGCACACCATCGACGG
>CAZFXK010000047.1:0-17489 GCA_964522975.1 uncultured Bacteroides sp.
AGGATTGAATATCCTGAATATTAAAACGGGTAAGTTCAGATATTATACGAGTGATCCAAATGATCCTAAAACTTTAGATGGATCAAGCATTTATGCCATCTATAAAGACGATGAAGGAAATATTTGGGTTGGAACAATGACTGGTATTAATCGGTATAATAGAGAAACCGATGACTTTGATAGAATTCGAAGTTTAGATGTTCTAATTATTGATATTTTAGAGGATGATAAAGGGAATATTTGGTTTGCCACTCAAGGTAAAGGGGTTTTTAGATATAATAAAAGAGATAATTTATGGATTAATTATAATGTCAAAGGATCATCTAAGTTTCTAGCAAGTAATCATGCTAATTGTTTGTATTTAGATAGTGAGAATAAGCTTTTAGTAGGAACTTTTGATGGGTTATGTGTTTATAATGAAGAACAAGACAATTTTGATAAAATTGTTTTAGAAGGTGTTCTAAGTAATAATATCTGTGGAATTACTGAATTTGATAACGATTTTTGGTTAACTACCAGTAAAGGGTTAGTATGCTATTCTAAGGGAAAAGTTAAAGAGGTTTTTACCTCTAAAGATGGGTTGCAAAGTGATTTCTTTGTGTCAAACTCTATATTGAAATCTTCAAGAGGGAGTATTTTTGCGGGTTCAATTAAGGGGTTTTGTGTGTTTAATCCTAAGGAGGTTATGTTAAATACTATTGTTCCTCCTGTTGTGATTACTGGTCTAGAGATATATAACAAAGAGATAAATGTTAATGAAGGTACATTAACAAAAGCAATTGAGTTTTCTAACTTTGTGGAACTTTCATACAAACAAAGCTTCTTGAACTTTAAATTTAGCTCTCTTAGTTATTGTGCACCAGATAAGAATGAATTCGCATATATGTTAGAAGGATATGATAAGGATTGGATTTATGTTACTGCAGAAGGAAAAGCAACTTATACAAAGCTCCCTGCCGGTAAATATATCTTTAAGGTAAAGGGAAGTAATAACAATAAACTTTGGAATGAAGAAGAAACTAGTTTACATCTTGTTATTACTCCTCCTTTTTATCTGACGTTATCTTTTAAAGTTCTTTATCTAGTCTTATTTCTAATTTTACTTGTTTTTTTTATTTGGTTTTTAGTACAGAAAAAAGAGAAGAAACACAAAGAGGAGATACAAGAAATAAAAGAAGAACAAGAGAGAGAATCCTATCAATCAAAAATTAATTTCTTTACAATGATTGCCCACGAGATACGAACACCTGTATCTCTTATTGTCGGACCATTGGAGGAAATTTTAAATTCTTCTTATCCTTTACCAGAATGGATACTGTCTTCATTAAATATTATGTCTAAAAATACTAATCGAATTTTAGATTTAATAAATCAATTACTTGACTTTAGAAAAATTGAAGAAAAAGGAGAGCAGTATGAGTTGAAGGGATATTCCATAACTTCAATTTTAAAAGAAGTAACTTCTCGTTTTCTATCGGCAGCAAAAGAAAAAGGATTAGATTTTATAGTTGAATATTCTTCAGAAGATGTTATAACTGAAGTAGATAGAGATGCATTTATTAAAGCTATAAGTAATTTACTCACCAATGCATTTAAATATGCAGCGTCAAAAGTCATAGTGAGATTACAAATTGACCTTAATAAAAATAGTTACTCAATCTCTGTATTGGATGATGGACCAGGAGTTAATGTGGATGAGCAAGAATTAATTTTTGAACCTTTCTATCAAGCATCAGGGCATAAAACAGGAACAGGTGTAGGGCTAAGTATTGTAAAAAGAATTGTAGCGGGACATAATGGGATAATTACCATCAAAGAAAAGAGTGGAGATTTGACCCATTTTTATCTTGAATTTCCTATTATAACATCTGAAGGTCTTAAATCCTCAACCAAGGAAGATACGAATAATAAAGATCTAAAATGTCTTAATATAGATAACAAGGATAGTTTAAATGAATCAGAATCCAAGAAAAAACATACTATTTTAATTGTAGATGATGATGTGGATATGCTTTCATTTTTGTCCCAAGGGTTGTTAAGAAGAGATTATAATGTTATTACAGCCCATGATGGAGAAGAAGCTTTGATGAAATTGAAAAAGAATACCATTGATTTTATTATTAGTGATTTAATGATGCCCAAAATGGATGGTTTTGAACTTTGTAATAATATAAGATCAAATTCACTTTATAGTCATTTACCTTTTGTTCTGCTTACAGCAAAAACAGAGACATCCTCTAAAATTGAAGGATTAGAATGTGGTGCAGACGCGTACCTTGATAAACCTTTTGCTTTTACTCATTTGGAAGCTGTAATTAAAAATATCTTTTCACTTAGAGGATTATTGCAGGAACAATATTCAAAAATGCCCTTAGTTTCTTTAAATACTGTTACTTCTAATCCTGATGACAAAGCTTTTTTAGATAAGCTCAATTTCATTATTGAGGAAAATTTTTCCAACCCTGATTTAAACGTCGATTTTTTAGCAAAGTCACTATATGTGAGCCGATCGGGTTTATTTGCAAAGATAAAAGCTTTGGTCGATGTTACACCAAACGAACTGATACAAATTGTACGTCTTAAAAAAGCTGCTAGTTTGTTATTGTTGAATCAATATAAAGTAAATGAAATATGTTACATGGTAGGATTTAATAACCCTTCTTATTTTTCTAAGTGTTTTCAAAAGCAATTCGGAGTTCTTCCTCGTGATTTTATAGAGGCAAGTACAAGGTGATATACAATGAATAATCTAGTTTTTTGTTATTCTATTTAAGAAACTATATTTATATAGTACAATATAACTTTTTGTGTTTTTTTTAACCGCTACTTCTCTATATTTTTCATGTATTAAAATATAATATACTGATATATACTATTCTTTTATTGTAAATAAAAGAATAGACGATAATTCCATTTTATTGTATTCTTTTTGCATCAAATTGATCTTCTTTTGGGTTATTTAGGGGTGATAGTTGTTTTTATAACTTCCTTTAACTTAAAAAATATTGCTATGGAAAGAAAAGACACTTTGATGAAGGTAGGTATGCCTCCATTTTGTTTTATTTTATTTTTTGTACTATTTAGTTCTTTATGTACAAAAATTTCTGCCGAAACATTTCAAAAGAATGTTTCTATTAAAGGACTGGTGAAAGACCTTTCCGGGTATCCTATAATTGGAGCCAATATATTGGAATCTGGAACGAACAATGGAACTATAACCAATATTGATGGTGAATTTATCTTGACTGTTAGTAATTCTAATAGTGTTATTGTTGTGTCTTATATTGGTTATAAAACTCAAGAGATCGGAATTAATAATAGAGATAACATAGTCATTACTTTAGAAGAAGATTCTAAAATGTTTGATGAAGTTGTTGTTATTGGATACGGAACGCAAAAGAAAGGAGATGTTACCAGTTCTGTTTCAAGTGTTAAGTCAGATGAGTTTATAAAAGGATCTGTTTTAGATGCAGGTCAATTGATACAAGGGAAGGTCGCTGGTTTATCTATAACAACTCCATCAGGAGATCCAACAGCGAACACTCAAATTATGTTACGAGGTATCACCACATTAAAGTCTGGAACAAGTCCTTTAATCTTAGTTGATGGAATACCCGGATCATTAAATACTATAGCACCTGAAGACATTGAGTCTATAGATGTATTGAAAGATGGATCTGCTGCTGCAATTTATGGTTCACGTGGAACGAATGGTGTCATTATAATTACCACAAAGAGAGTTAAAGGTGAAATGGCTCCCTCTATCGAATATAATGGATATGCAAATATTCAATCTATTTATAAAGAGCCAGAAATGTTAATGGCAGAAGATTATCATAGATTGATAAACGACGGAGTGGAAAATCTTACAGATTTGGGATATGAAACCAAATGGTTGGATAAAATAACAAGAACCCCTTTAAGTCATATACACAATATCTCGCTTAAGGGTGGTACATCGAATACTAACTATATCTTAACTCTAAATTATAGAGATATGCAAGGAATTTTTAAGAATACAGATAGAAATTCAATAAACGTTAGAGCAGATATAACACATACTATGTTTAATAAGAAATTAAAATTAAATGCCAGTCTTATTAATAGTGTAACGAAATATGCAGGTTTTAATTACTCCACTTATCGACAAGCAATAATTCGAAATCCAACTGATAGAGTTTATGACGATGAAGGTAATTACCAAGAGAGATCCTTGTTTCAATATGCTAATCCTGTGGGATTAATCAATGAATACGATCAGAAAAATGAAACTCGACAGATGAGATGGAACTTAAATACTACTTATACTCCTATCAAAGATTTCAATATTAAACTTTTGTTATCTAAAGTACAAACTTCTAATAATTATGGCTATTCCACATCATTTAAACATATTGATACTGTAAGAGATCAATTAAATGGAACTGCTACACGTAGTGCTAATTCTAGTTACTCAAACTATGGCGAACTAACACTTGATTATAAACTAATAAGGGAAGATCATATTTTTAGTGCTTTAGCCGGATATACATATGAAAAAACAGGATATGATGATATGTATATGTATAATTATAACTTTCCCTCTGATTTGTATTCTTTTAATAACATAGGAGCTGGAAATGCTCTAAAAGAAGGATTGGCAACAATGAGAAGTTCTCAAAATGAATATAAGCGTGCTTCATTTTTTGGTCGAGTTACTTATAATTATGCAGATAGATATTTGTTTATGGCAAGTTTGAGACGTGATGGTTCTTCTAAGTTTGGAGCAAATAATAAATGGGGGATTTTTCCTGCAGTTTCTTTAGGGTGGAAAATTAATAATGAGAAATTTTTAAGAGATGTAAAAGTCATTGATGAATTGAAACTTAGAGCAGGTTTTGGTGTGACAGGTACGGAGCCAACAGATTCATATATGTCTTTAACTTTGTTTACTTATAATGGATATATTTTGAATAATGGTCAGTGGATCAATCAATTGGTTCCTTCAAGTAATCCTAACCCAGACTTAAAGTGGGAAAGGAAAAATGAGTTTAATTTTGGTTTGGACTATTCTTTTTATAATAGGAGAATAAGTGGTAGTATTGATTATTACATCAGAAGAACCAAAGATATGTTATGGGATTATCAGGTTCCTGTTCCTCCTTACTTGTATGGATCTATATTAGCTAATGCAGGGACTATGGATAATAGAGGTGTTGAAGTTTCATTAAATATAATTCCTATTCAAACGTCTAATTTCGAATGGCAATCGAGTTTCAATTTTTCTAAAAACAAGAATACTTTAAAATCATTGAGTAATGATAAGTTTTCAACAACTAATAGTTATTTTGATATAGGAGGTACTGGTGATCCAATTCAGCAATCTACTCACCGAGTTGATATAGGTGGTTCTATAGGTAATTTTTATGGATATAAAACAGTAGATATAGATGATACTGGAGCTTGGATTATAGAAAATAAAGATGGGGAATTAGTGAATTTTGGCGATAGAAAGGCTAGTGATAAACAATATCTAGGCAATGGTTTACCTAGTTGGTATGCAGGTTGGAATAATACTTTTAGATATAAGAATTGGGACTTAAATATAACTATGAGAGGAGCTTTTGGATTTCAAGTTCTGAACTCTCAACGCATGTTTTATGAAAATCCTAATATAGTCTATAATAGACTAAAATCAGCATTTGATAAAGTATATGGTAAAACAACTTTATCTGTGGGACAAGAATATGTAAGCTATTATATTGAAGATGGTGATTATTGGAAAATTGACAATATAACATTGGGTTATACTATTCCTCTTCCTAAATCAAGTTTTATAAAAAATGCAAGGGTCTCATTGTCTGGAATGAATTTGTTGACAATAACAGGGTACAAAGGTTTAGATCCAGAGGTTAATCGTTCTGGTTTAACTCCAGGTATAGATAATAGAGACAAATATCCAACAACAAGGACATTTACTTTTGGCTTAAGTGTTACATTTTAATCTTATAGAACATTATGAAAACAAAGGTTTTTAAAATATTATTAATAATTTGTGCTACTGTTTTATATCAGTCTTGTACGAACTTAGATGAGAAAATATATTCTTCAATTGTTTCAGAACAATATGAGCCAACGGAGAAAGATTTAATATCTATTATTGCTCCATCATATACAACCATGAGAGATGTTTTATTTGCCTGGCATGGATATTATGACTTACAATCCGAGTGTAGTGATGAGATTGTAACTCCAGCTAGGCCTAATGGATGGGAAGATGGTGGAGTTTATAGAAACTTGCATGAACATAATTGGAATTCTGAACAAAGTCATCTTTATGGTGCTTGGAATAATAATTATACAGGGGTAAATTATGCAAATCGGAGTATCTATCAAATCGAAAGTGGAACTTTAACTATAACAGATGAGGTTGTTAAGAATAATATTTTAGCAGAGTTAAGGGCAATGAGAGCTTTATATTATTATAATTTATTGGATAATTTTAGAAATGTAGCTTTTATTGATAGATATGATGTTCCAGAAGATTTTCTTCCTGAGCAAATAGATGCAAAGAAGTTATTCCAATTTATTGAAGAAGAGCTCAAAGAAGTAATTCCTTCTTTGAGTGATGTTGTTGATCAATCAACTTATGGAAGAATGACAAAATATGCCGCACAGTTCCTATTAGCGAGATTATATCTTAATGCAGAAGTTTATATAAACGAAGCTAAATGGAAAGAATGTTCTGAAATATGTGATTACATAATAGAAAGTAAAAAATATGCATTAGATCCTAATTACAGAGATATATTTAAAACGGAAAATCAAAATAGCACAGAAATTGTATTTGCAATTCCATTTGATGAAAAATATGGAGGTTGGTTTCATTTTCATATGAAAACTTTACACCCAGCTAATATGAGAACTTATAATTTACAAGGCGGAGAACCTTGGGGTGGTAGTTGTGCTATTCCTCAATTTATTGATACATACGATAAAGATGATGAACGCCTACCTGCAACTTGGATTATGGGACAACAGTATGACTCTTCTGGAGAGCCTTTATATTGCACTCTTGATGAAAAAAGAGCAGATGATCTTTTAATCTTTACTAATACTTGTCCTGGTGTTGATAAAACCTCAGAAACAGATGGTTATCGTGTAGGAAAGTTTGAAATAAAAATGGGTGCATTAGGATCATTAAGTAATGATTTTCCTCTGTTCCGTTATGCTGATGTGTTGTTAATGAAGTCTGAATCAGAATTAAGACAAGGTAATGCTAGTTTAGCTGCTAGCTTGGTTTCTGAAGTTCGTAGTAGAGCATTTAAGAATAATCCAGACAAAGCTATTGTTACAGCAGAAGAGCTAATGAAAGGAAGCAGCTATAATTACGGTCATATAGTTGATGGTAAGATGGTTGAAGAACAAGGAGGAACCGATATAAAATTTGGTAGAATGTTAGATGAATTAGGTTGGGAGTTTGCAGCTGAAGGACACAGACGTATGGACCTTGTAAGATTTGGTGTGTTTACAACAAAAAAATGGTTATCTAAAAATAGAGTAAATCAAGCATATAGAAACTATTTCCCTATATTGGAACAAGCACTGACAAAGAACACAAACCTAAAACAAAATGATGGTTATTAAACTTACTTATTGAGTCTTATAGGATAGTCTTTGATAAATTCTGATTAAAAATCCCCTATTCTTAATTTATAGAAAGGGGATTTATCAGGTTTAGATGAGTTCTTATCTTAAAATGAAAGGTCCTTTTTGTTGATTTTAGTGATTGTTTCAAAATAATCAGTTTATACTATTTTATGTATGAAAAGAAAGTGGTTACTTTTATTAATCCTTGGGTTTACTTCTAGTTTGTATTCTTATTCATTGGCGGATAATAACGTTTTATTGGAATTTATTAATAGTCCAATCATCAAAACTACATATCTTCCTAGTGAAGTATGGAATGTAAATGAAAACAATGACTACCACAATCCTTCTAGTCAGTTTTCTCTAGATAGAATGTATGAAACTAAAAATTTAGCCGCATTCTGGGAAGCAGAATTCGGAGACAACCCTGCCAACTGCAAAGATGAGAAGTTTCGTTTTCCATTAGATGATTTAATGAAAGAAACAGAGAAGATTTATGTTTTCTTTCGTGATGAACTGAAGTTTTCAGAAAAAGGAAATTCATTAACAGATAAATATAGAATGAATCTATATTTCTATTATAGTGAGGAAGGTACTTTATATGGAGGTGGAACAGAGAATAAAATTGGTATCGCTTGGATAACTCCAAATAGAGTTAAATATGCTCCTTATGGTGGAATGGCTCATGAACTAGGACACTCTTTTCAGTATATGGTAAACTCCGATGGTAAATGGGGCTTTTCAACAAACCCTGAAGGGGGTAAAGCACAAGCCATATGGGAAATGACTTCACAATATATGCTATGGCAATATTATCCTAATTGGATTGAATTTGAGAATTATCATTTGAAAGATTATTTAGCAAATTGTTATAAGGCTTTTTTACATGAAGATAATTGTTATAATTCGCCTCATGTATTAGAGTATTGGGCCGATTTACATGGTAAAGATTTTATAGGAAAATTATGGCATAATGCAAAAAAAGGTGAAGATCCTGTTTTGGCATATAAGCGCTTAACCGGAATAAGTCAAGAGGCTTTTATTAATGAAATGTTCGATGCGGCACGTAAGTTCATCACTTGGGATATAGAGAGAATAAGGGAGGTTTCTAAACCTTATATCAATAGTCATTCTACTGAGTTACTACTTAGTAATGGTGGATGGTATAAAGTGGCTCCTTCAAATTGTCCTCAAAATTATGGATATAATGGAATAGCATTAGAGGTTCCATCTGAAGGACAAGAGATTATTATTGATTTTGATGGAATTGCCGGTTCTACCGGATATAGAAATGTGAATGTTGATTTTGCTAATTGGCGATATGGTTTTGTTGCTTATAAAAACAATGGTGAACGAGTTTATGGTGATGTGTATAGTGATAAGCAGGGTAAAGCAAAATTTGTTGTACCTAAAGGAACAAAAAATCTTTGGTTTGTTGTTTTAGGTGCTCCTCTAAAGCATTGGGAGCATTTGTGGGACAATGATGTAAGTAATGATGAGCAGTGGCCCTATCAAATTAAGATTTCCGGGTCTAAGCTTCTAAATTAAATAAAAAACATTAATGAACAGAAAAAATAAAATACTCTATCTTCCGTTGTTTTTACTTCTACTTTTTGCTTGTAAGGAGAAAGAGAAATTAGAGGTTGAGCTGGGAAGTATTAAAGAAGTTTCCTTCACTCAGGTTAATTTTACTGATGATTTTTGGTTACCACGGATGGAAATTAATAGAACTGTATCTATTCCGTCTGCCTTTCATCAAAGTGAAATTAATGGACGATTTGATAACTTTGCCCTGGCTGGAGGACTTATTGAAGGGGAACATCAAGGAGATTTTTCCTTTGATGATACCGATCCTTATAAAATCATTGAAGGAGCTTCATATTCTTTAGCTGTAAAGTATGACGCCAATCTGGATGCTTATTTAGATAGCGTTATTACTTTAATCTCAGCTGCTCAAGAACCCGATGGATACTTAACCACTTGTGTAACAAATAAATGTACTCGTTTATCGGGTTGGTGGGGGAGTTCCCGTTGGGAAAAGGTGAATAGTCACGAGTTATATAACTCGGGACATCTGTATGAGGCTGCTGTTGCACATTATCGGGCTACAGGAAAACGTCAACTTTTGGATGTTGCTTTGAAAAATGCAGATTTGGTTTGTGAAACCTTTGGGTTAGGAGAAGGTCAAATTAAATATCCTTCCGGGCATCCTATTATTGAAATGGCTTTAGTTAAGCTCTATGATGTTACAGGGGATGAGAAATACCTGAATCAGGCACGCTATTTTGTTGATGAGGCTGGACGGTTATCTAATGGACGCCCTCCGGGAATATATAGTCAAGATCACAAACCCGTTTTAGAACAAGATGAAATTGTTGGACACGCCGTAAGGGCAGGATATTTTTATTCCGGTGTCGCTGATGTAGCGATGCTACAACAAGATCAAGAGTTGTTTAATGCTGTTAATCGTATATGGAGCAATATGGCAAGTAGAAAACTCTACCTAAATGGAGGAATAGGTTCAAGGCCACAAGGTGAAGGATTTGGTCCTGACTATGAGTTGAATAATTTTAATAACTATTGTGAGACTTGTGCATCCATTGCAAATGTTTATTGGAATCATCGTATGTTTCTTGCAACGGGTGAAAGTAAGTATTATGATATTTTAGAACGTACACTCTACAACGGTTTAATAGCCGGTGTATCACTTAGTGGAGATAAGTTCTTCTATGATAATCCGATGGCATCCGATGGCGTTCATCATCGTTCACCTTGGTTTGGCTGTGCCTGTTGTCCGGGAAATGTAACGCGTTTTATGGCCTCAATTCCTTTATATAATTACGCTACAGGGCCGCAGGAATTGTACGTGAATCTATATGTAGAGGGAAATGCACGTATTGATGTGGGAGGTAAAAACATAGAAGTGATTCAACAAACCAAATATCCTTGGTCCGGGGAAGTTAATTTAACCATTAATCCTGTGAATGATAATGAAGAGTTTTCTCTTATGTTAAGAGTGCCGGGTTGGGTGAAAAATGCTCCTGTCCCTACCAATCTTTATTCATACGTAGATGGTAAACCTTCCCCAGTAAATGTAGTATTAAATGGAAAAGAGCAATCGGTGAAGATGCTCAATGGATATATATATTTAAATAGACTCTGGACAAAAGGCGATCAAGTGGAAGTCTCTTTTGATATGCCTGTAAAACGGGTACAGTCTCATCCAAAGGTTGAGTATAATAAAGGATTATTAGCCTTGGAAAGAGGACCTATTTTATACGCTTTAGAAGGAATTGATCAAAGTGATGATTTTGTTTTTGATATTGTAATCCCTCGTAAAACAGAGTTTGAAGAACTATTTGATGCTAATTTATTAGGTGGAATTGTCTACTTAAAAGGGAATGGGTTGAAAGTAAAGAAAGAGAATGATAAATTAATTGAAACACCTGTTTCTGTTACAGCTATTCCATATAGTACGTGGAACAACAGAGGAAACAGTCAGCTTGTAGTTTGGACACCGGAATCGTCCGATTATGCAATTATTAAACCGGAGCCCACAATAGCATCTCGGGCTCAACCCGTTGATGGATGGGGCTTTAATGATCAATTTGAACCAAAATCTTCTGCAGATATTAATACCCCTTATCACTATTGGTGGTTAAAGGCCGGAACAGAAGAATCTATTGGCTACAAGTTTGATAGACCGGAGAAGGTTTCCAGTGTTGAGGTATATTGGTTAGCTTTTGATCATTATGATGTAATTTATAAAGCTCCTGAATTGTGGAAATTACTTTATAAAGAAGGAGAAATATGGAAAGAGGTTCCTAATGCCTCTTCCTATGGAACGGAATTAGATCAATACAATAAAGTAACCTTTGATCCTGTTATTACAACGGAATTAAAATTAGTGGCTCAACTCCAGCGACCTAAGAAGGATACTGACTCTGTTGAAGAAAAAGGTCCGCAAATTGTAGATGTGGATAGAAAAGGTTTTTCTGGTGGTGTAATTGAATGGAAAGTAAATAATTAAAGGGTTTATTATGGTGTGAAAGGGTATAGTGCGACTAAAGGCTATACCTTTTCTTTTTCAAGTGTAAATTTAGTGTATGAAAAAAATAGTATTAATTGTAGCTGTATTGTTTTTAGGACTAAACACATACTGTTGGGGTTCTAAAAATCAGAATGTTAGTGTTACCTCACCTAATCAAAAGATTTCCGTGGACATTGAATGGAAAGAGTTTCTATCTTATTCCATTACTTATGCTGGAGAACAGGTAATGAGCTCCTCTAAAATAGGACTGGATGTTAAAGATGTAGGTATGTTAGGTGAAAGACCGAAAATAAAAAAGATAAAAAAGGGTTCTTTTGAAGATGTAATTCAAGCTTCGTTTTATAGAACAACAAAGTTCAACCTTAAATACAATGAAGTCAATCTTCTGTTTAATAACCATTGGGGAGTTATTTTTAGAGTCTTTGATGATGGTGTTGCCTATCGTTTTTATACTTCTTTTAAAGGAGATATAGTTATTCAAGATGAGATTGCAGAGTTTGATTTTCTTCAAAACCCAGTTGTTCATTTAGCTTACTCTACAAATGACAAAGACCCTTATTCAATGGCTTTTCAAAATACGTATTCATCTGCTGTATTGAGTGATTTAGATAATCGAATTGCTTTTTTACCAGTGACCATTGAGCTGAAGGATGAACTGAAAATGACTATTCTGGAATCTGATTTGGAGAGTTATCCGGGTATGTTCATAGAGCCAACTAAGAAAACAGGTTTGATTGGTCATTTTGCACCCCTTCCAAAGACTACTGATTTAAATGCTTGGAGAAAACAAGAATATGTTGTTGACAGATATAACTATATTGCTCATTCTATGGGGAAAAGATCTTATCCCTGGCGTATATTGGCACTGACAGAGAAAGATACTGAGATGCCTGTTAATCATTTGGTGTATGGGTTGGCTTCATCAAATCGAATTGGAAACATTGATTGGATAAAACCCGGAAAATCTGCCTGGGAATGGTGGAATGATTGGGGAGTTTATGGTGTTGATTTTGAAACGGGAATCAATATGAAAACTTACAAGCATTATATTGATTTTGCTTCTGCCAATAATTTAGAGTATGTTATTTTAGATGAAGGTTGGTATAACCCTTCAATAGGTAATATGATGGAGGTTGTTCCTGCCTTAAATATGAAAGAACTAGTGGATTATGCTACTAGTAAAGGAGTAGGACTGATTTTGTGGACTGTATTTAATGTGTTGGACAGCCAGCTACAAGAGGCTTGTGACTATTATTCTAAACTGGGAATTAAAGGGTTTAAGGTGGACTTTTTAGATAGAGATGACCAAAAAGCAGTTGAACAAATTTATCGAATAGCAGAAGAGACAGCGAAACATCATTTGTTTCTAAATTTGCACGGAGTGTATAAACCTACAGGACTAAACAGAACTTTTCCTCACATAATAAACTTTGAAGGTGTTTTTGGAATGGAGGAAGCTAAATGGAGTACTAAAGAGAAGGATATGCCAACATATGATGTTACCTTTCCTTTTATCCGTATGATGAGTGGTCCGGTGGATTTCACTCCCGGAGCTATGATAAATGCCTCTCAAAAAGACTTTCAACCTATATACAGCAATCCAATGAGTCAGGGTACGCGATGCCATCAATTTGCGATGTATATAGTCTATGATTCTCCACTAACTATGCTATGTGATGCTCCAACTCGTTATGAAAAAGAGCAGGAGTATACAAATCTGCTATCAAAACTTCCTATGGAATATGAAGAGACAAAGATATTGCAAGGAAAATTAGGAGAATATATTGTTACAGCAAGAAAAAAAGGTTCTTCTTGGTATGTTGGTGGGCTAACAAATTGGGAAAAACGGAGTATAGATTTAAACTTGTCTTTTTTATCGGATGGTGAATATACAATGACATTAATTAAAGATGGAGTTAATGCCCATAAACAAGGTTCAGATTGGGTAGTAGAAGAACGTACTGTTTCCTCGAAAGAGATGATATCCATTGAAATGGCATCAGGAGGAGGCTTTGCTGTTTTATTTAAGAAAATGGGGGATGAAATAAAAGTAAAACCTGTTCCTGCTCATTTATCATTGAACTCCTATTATAAAAAATATATTGATGCAAATGGAATTCCTGTTGTGTCATCGGAGAATGTATTAGATGAAGCTTTAGGAAAAGTGGGAACGGTTATAACTGAAATGTTGTCTAAAAGAGATGATGTTAGAAAAGCCATGATAAAAAATAAATGTAGATTTATGATTATAGGTGAAAAAGAGGAGGTTTGCGATATACCCGAATATGCTCATATATGTAATACTCCGGAAAACATTGCTTTTTGGAATAGACGAGCCAGAGGATTTGGTGGTGCTCCTGAACACGATCATAGTGCAAGTTGTGGAGAAGAAAATGTATTGAATTTACCAACTGATCGGTATAACGGAGAGAGTATATTGGTTCATGAGTTTGCACATCTTATCCACTTGATTGGTATAAATAATGTAGATACTAAATTTGAATCTCGATTAGAAAATTTATTTCAGAAAGCGAAAAAGAAAGGTTTATGGACTAACACCTATACGTTAAGTAATAAAGAAGAGTATTTTGCAGAGTCTGTCCAATCATTTTATAATTGTAACCGATTTAGTCTAGAGCCTAATGGGGTGCATAATGCCATAAACAATAGATACAAATTGAAGCTTTATGACCCTGAAATGTATGACTTGCTTCTTGAGTTTTTTTATGAAATAGAGTTGTCTTTATAACTTTTGTTTTTGAGGGTCTAAGACCCAAGGCCCCTCGGTCCTAGACCGAAGGGTCGTCGGTCTAGGACTGAACCCTCCTCGGTCTAGGACCGAAAAAAGTGAGGTTATAACACGTAGAACAGGGGGTGTTTATTGGGTGATAATCCTCCATAAAAAAACGAGTTACAAGGTTCTTCCTGTAACTCGTTTTTAATGAATTGAACGAAACACCTAAACCAAGATTACAGATGTTCCATTAGAAAATTAGTCTATTTTTACTATTCGTATAGCATTTAATATGGTCTCACCTTTGATGGGGGTAAAATTAATTTTTATTCCTTCATTATCCATCGTGTGAATTTCGAATTTTTTAATGATAGCTCTGCCTACACCTACTTCTGAGGGTATGTCGTATTGATCTAAAACCATTTGGTTATTAATTGATACATCAAAAACTCTGGGTTGAGCATTTTGATAACTGCTATCACTTCCTAAATTGTAAACCAAAGCCTCTTTGCCCTCTAGTCTGTTTAAATCAGCCCAATATAAATAGATATAATATCTACCATTTGGAACATCAGCTCGGAAGCCTTCAATATTTACTCGTTGAGTTTGGAAAATGGGGTCTTTATCTGTGTTTTGGATGTCTATATCAGCTGCAGGAAGTTTTCCTGCTCTGAAAGCTTTGCCGCCGAAATATCCCCAACCTCCTTTCTCATACTCCTTTTCTGGTATCCAGGCTGTTTTAAATGTTTTATCTTCAAAGGAACGTTGAGTTCCCAACAGCACATTGAGTTCTTCAAACTCTTCCCCCATTTGATTGGGTAATAACCTGTATTCAATGTCTGTAACATCTGATACTGAGTTTGCTTCAGCTTTTAGTTGGTTTATACCATTTACAAACGCAAGAGTGGTTTGAGCTATACCATCAACTACAGGTAATGTCCCTACATGCGTTCCATTATGATATAAATCCACCGATTTTTGGTTGGTATATACTTTTATCGTTTGTTTATGATCTGCTCCCGCTCTATATTTCCAGTCTGCCGAAGCTATCTTAATAAAAGGTTCAGTTGTTAGGTGAGCTTTATAGAGGTAATACGTGTTTTTAGGTGTTCTATCTAATCCGGTAATCCCTTTGCAATTAATGTGAGGTACTGCATCCGTTCTACTTTCAGAGTGGAAGTCGTTTAAATTCCAGATGTTTGTTCCTACAATAAAATCGTGTTTCAAAAATGTTTTTAAATAATGTTCGTGAAAACGGTCTCCAAATTCTACGCTAAAATCAAAACGTTCAGGAGATTCACTGTGTATTCTTGTATCTACATCTGCTCCATATTCACTCACAAATAGAGGTATATTAGGGTTTCTTTCTTTGAATTTAAGAATTACTCGTTCAATATTTTCTATTCCGGGAGAGTACCATCCCATATATAAATTCAGTCCAATGGTCATAGGTATGGAGCTTAATTCTGCATCTTCATAACTACTAAATCCGGCATGATAAGGTATCTGAGTATATCGGTACGGGTCTAAAGTTCTGATGTGTTTTTCAATGGCTGTAGCTTGTCTGTTCACCTCTTTGCAATAGGCTTTGTACTCCTCTGTTTTTGCTTTATAAGGGGGACGAAGCATTATTTCATTCATATAGGTCCAAATAACCAATGAGGGATGATTAAAATTTTGTTTCATCATTTCATCCATCATATCAATAGAGTTTTTTAGGTATTCTTCTTTTTCTGTAACTGCATTGATTACCGGTATTTCCACTGAAGTTAAAATGCCCAATTTGTCACATAAATCTAAAATTAAAGGGTCTTGTGGATAGTGAGCTATACGAAGATAGTTACCTCCCATATTCTTTAATAAGTACACATCGCGTATGTGTAACTCATCTTCCAAGGCAATACCCATATCTTTGAAACATTGGTGACGACAGGTTCCCATTAACTTTATATGTTCACCATTTAGGAAGAACCCTTTTTTAGCATCAATGGAAAACCAACGCAACCCAAAGTTTTCTATCGATTCATCTAATAGTTGATTGCTCTTGCTATCTCGTATGAGGGTTCGTAGTGTGTATCTGTTAGGTGTTTGTGTTGACCAAAGTTCTGGATTTGTAATGTAAAAGTTTTCAATATGGGGTACATTTTCCGCTTTGCTTGGTAGGTTTATTTTCTTAGATGATTTAGCAATCTGCTCTCCATTTGGTGAAAGAATGAACTGTTCTATCGTAATTCTTCTTTTGTCTTTATCCCAATTGTTAATTAATGACTTAACCATTACCTCCGCTTTTTCTTTAGAAACTTGAGGTGTTGTGATGTAAACTCCTTCTGACGATTGATCATTCAAAGAAAGATGTACCTGATTTTCTATTTGAAGATAAACATCCCGATATATTCCTCCAAAAAAGGTGAAGTCTGCATCGAGTGGGGGAATCAGTTCATTATGACTGTTGTCCACTTTAATAGCTATTAAGTTATTTGCATTTGTTTGAATATAGGGAGTAATATCAAAACTAAAGCGGGTATATCCCCCTTTATGTTGCCCCACAAAGTGTTCATTGATATACACATCGGTTACTTGGTTGGCTCCTTCAAAGTAAAGATACACCACTTTATCTTTTGCTTGATTGCCAATAAACGTGTTTTTACGATACCAACCTTCACCTCTGAAGTATCCGGGTGTTTCATCTGTGGCATCTTGGTCATTCCATGTATGAGGAATGGATACCACTTCCCAATCCTTATCATTAAAGTCTTTCTTATACGCTTCTTTGTTTGTCGTTAACTGAAAGCGCCAGGCCTCATTCATTGAGTATTTTACTCCTGCAAACAAATGTATGTTTACTAGTATGCTAAGGAGAAATAGGATAAAGAATTTTCTCATCATATTATTATAAGATTATAGAATAGTTAAGATTTCAATTTAATTAAAAAAGCGATTAAAGAGTATATATAAGCCATTTTATATCAGAGTAAGGAGTTTTGCAATAGGTCTTAAAAAGACTGTTGTATTGGTTGTTCACATTAATGTCCCGTTAAAGTGGATAAATAGTTCTTTGAAATAATTGAAATACAG
>CAZFXK010000048.1:0-17401 GCA_964522975.1 uncultured Bacteroides sp.
AAAATTAGATATTCCTGAAAAGATAAAAAAGGATGGATATAATTATTCAATGTAAAAATATAACCCATTATTATGGGAAACGACTTATCTACGAAAACTTAAATTTTGAAGTACCTAGAGGTAAAATTTTGGGATTACTAGGTAAAAACGGAACAGGCAAAACAACTATAATTAATATCCTCAATGGATATTTAAAGCCACGATCAGGTGTATGTAAGTTATTTGGCGAAACCATGGAGAACATTTCTCCTAAAACCAAAGCCAGAGTTGGGCTATTGATAGAAGGTCACATACAACACAGCTTCTTTAATGTAGAACAAATTGAAAAATACTATAGCCGCTTTTTCCCCAACTGGAAAAGAGATGCTTATTATGAGTTATTAAAGAAACTACAAGTCAGTAGGACTCAAAAAATAAACACTATGTCTTGTGGACAACGTTCGCAAGTAGCTTTAGGTTTACTCTTTGCACAAGATCCTGAATTAATGATATTAGATGACTTTTCAATGGGGTTAGATCCCGGATATAGACGCTTATTTGTTGAACATCTCAAAGAATTTGCCACTGCTGAAGGAAAAACCATTTTTCTAACTTCGCATATCATTCAGGATATGGAGAAGTTGATTGATGATTGTATGATTTTAGATTATGGGAAACTGTTGTTACACAAGCCAACATCAGAAATACTTAATAACTTCCACCGTTTTACATTCACTTTTGAGGGCGAACTAAAGACTCAAAATCTCAAAGATTTATGGAGCACTGAAAAGGTAGGGAATAAATGGGAAACTTACTCTTTTCTACCTAAAGAAGCTGTTTCTAAGGAACTTCAACAACTTGGCATAAAGAATGGTGTTTTAACCGAAGAAAAGTTAACCTTGGAAGATGCATTCATAGGGCTGACAGGGAAATACTAAACATCAAAAAAGAACAACACATGATACAATCATTATATTATAAAGAATGGCATAAGTCCCGTTGGGCATTATTAATCATCCTATTATTTTTTACAGGAATAATTATTTATTCATTCATTAATATCTCCCAAAATATACGAATAAGTGGAGTTGATCAAGTATGGGATATTATAATACAAAAAGGAACCTATTATTTTACTTATATAAAATACCTCCCTTTAATGGCCGGCATACTATTAGCAATAACTCAATATATTCCTGAAATGACCAGTAAAAGATTAAAACTCACCTTACACCTACCCCTTCCTGAAAGTAAGATTATGCTAACGATGCTTTCTTATGGAATCATCAATTTGAGCCTCATCTTCACTTTGGTGTATTGTGTCGTTTATTTGGGTACCAGATTTTATTTTCCTGCCGAAATAGCTTATTGGAATGCAATTGTAACATTACCTTGGCTTTTAGGAGGAATTACAGCTTATTTATTAACCGTATGGGTATGCATAGAACCCGTTTGGAAACAACGTGTTTTTAACAGTACCATTTCCATTCTTATTTTAGCTCTTTATTATTTCGATGTTATGCCTAAAGCCTATTCTCCATCTATGATTTACATACTTATCATTACTATAATAAGCGGATTTTTCAGTTTTTATTCTTTAATCCGTTTTAAAGATGGTGAACAGTTTTAATAAATAAAAAAGAATCCCCTAGACATGAGATATAAAAACACTTACAGCATCATTATATTCATTATAAGTACCCTTGTTCTATCTTGGGCTATTCCAGCTTTGATAAAAAAAGCAACAGTATCTAAACAGAATTATCCTTTTGTGTATTATAGTTCTTTACTACAAGATTTTGCCATAAAAAAAACAGAGAATAAGCAAACTGATTATTACGACCGTAAGGGTAACTCCTATACTCGTGAAGAGTACGATTCCATTACGCCTCTGTTGAGCTATCGTCAACTCACATTATCCGGAATAATGCCGGATTCAATTCTTGGTGTTGAAATGGAAACACGCATGTTACGTATAAAAACTGTAATGTGGAGATATTCACCGAGAGATATACATAAGCCAACACTCGATTTACATCTAATGTATGAGGCCATGTCAGGAAGGGCAACATTAGAATCTCCTCCTGATGTTTTTCGATTAAAAGACAAAATGGAGTTTATAGATAAAACTTCCAATCAGATTGATGACTCTAAAAGTCAATTATTTCAAAAAAAGATGGAAGAAAAAGGGTTTTCTTTCCCAGCCAAAAAAGTATGGGGCAATCCATTAGCAAGAAAGCCCTATGACGAAGGATATTTTGTATTGGATAACAATAATGAATTATTCCATATTAAACTGGTAAATAGACGACCTTACGTTGGAAATACCCGAGCAGGAGAGAAGATAGATATTGCCTATTTCAGTATCTATGAAATACCTGATAAATCCATCTATGGTTTTATTGTCAGCAATGAGGGAGAGCTATTTACATTAAATGCAGGTGGTGGATACAAACTGACTAAACTAGACATAGAACCGATAGACATTAATCAACATTCTGTTATGATGCTTGGAAATATGTTTTATTGGATGGTTAATGTAACCGGACCGGAAGGTTGTTCCTATAATGTGCTTAACCTTTCTAATGACTTAAAACAACAGGATGAACCTTATTTTGTTAAAGCAAAAACAGATACTTGGGACACCGTATCTCAATGGCTATTTCCTTTTTATATCAGTTTTGATAATAAAACCACAGATTATTTGATTCCTGACTTCACATTCAATTTAGGCTATGCTCACCTTATCAGCTTTATTTTAGCATTAATCTTCGTATTTACCCTAGGAAAAAAAAGAAATACACCAAAAAAAGTCATAAATGGATTAATCATTCTACTATTGGGCTTACCTGCATTTATAGCATCTATAATAACAAAATAATTAATTTATAAAACGAATAAATAAGAAACATGAAAAAAATCATTTTATCATTCGCTATGGGACTATGTATTGTAGCTTGTGGCGGTTCTTCAAAAAAACAGAATGAAGAAACTTCCGTTGAACAAAAAGCATCAACAACTACAGCTATTTCTTTAGATGATATGTTGAATTCAGCAGAAGAACACCTAAATAAAGAAGTTACTTTTAAAGGTTATGTAACTCATACATGTTCTCATTCCGGAAAAAGGTGTTTCATGCAAGGGGATAACAAAATCTCAATCAGGGTTGAAGCTAAAGGAGAAATAGGAGGATTCAATAGAGAACTTATAGGAAATGAAATAGCTGTTACAGGTATATTAAAAGAAAAACGCTTAACAGAAGCAGAAATTAATCAAATGGAAAAAGCCATAGAAGCTCAAGTCATATCCAATGATGGTTCTGAAGAGTCATGTGATACTGAAAGAGCTAATATTCAAGAAATGAGAGACTGGATGAAGGCAAATAATAAAGATTATTTCTCTATTTATTATGTTGATGGAAAGACCTACGATGAGCTCTAATAATACACCGAACAGGAAAAAGAAAAATACGATTAAGAAGTGGCTTAGAATCATACATCGTGATTTGGGTTTTTTGATGGTAGGGATATGTTTAGTATATGGTCTATCCGGAATCATACTCAATCATATGAACGATGGTGATCCTGCTTATAAAACAGTTGAAGAAACTCTTAGTTTTGAAAAAAACTTATCTACAGACGCTTTAACAGAAGCTTGGAACACAAAAGAGGATCTGCCCACCTTAAAGCTGGTACGCGAAGGAAATATGTCGCATCAAGTACTATTAGATGGAGGTGTTGGAATCTATCATATTGAAACAGGAGAATTAAGTTATGAGCATCATACTAAACGGCCTTTTGTTTTTTGGATAAACAAACTTCATTATAATAAAATTGGGGGATGGACAATAATGGCCGATATTTTTGCCATCTCATTACTATTTTTTGCAATATCAGGACTATTTATCGTTTCAAAAAAACAAGGAATAATGGGAAGAGGAAAATGGTTGTTAATTGCAGGAATTCTAATTCCTATATTATTCATAATGATAAGCTAAATAGTATTTAAGCATTAGGAAGAGAGAGTTTTTTGAATACGTACTCTCTCTCCTATTCTAATAGAATTAAAAATAATACCAACGACTACACTCTTTCTTTTTACTGATACACCATACTAACCAATCAATATAACATTACTCTATGAGTAGATTTTTTTCAACGATTCTAGTCTTATTTATCTCTCTATCACCTATCTATAGTCAACACTTTAAGATAGCGGGAAAGGTATTGGATCCTAAAGGTATGCCCATAGAGTTTGCTTATGTCATACTATCCAGTGATGGTTTATGGAGTATTACAGATGAAATCGGAAATTTTAATATTGAGAACATATCTAAAGGAAAAACCATTCTAACGGTACGTTGCCTTGGTTATGAGGAGAAGACTATTGAATTAGACATACAAGAGAACAATCTTGACCTAATATTTCATCTACAAGAAAGTAATCTGGCCTTAGAAGAAGTCGTTGTAACTGCTCAAAGAAAAACGGAAGAAGCAACTTCATCCTATTTAATTGATCGGGCAGCACTCGATCACACTCAGGTTATAAATATAACGGATATAAACAGTCTTTTACCTGGAGGAAAAACCAAAGACATGAATCTTGCTTCTTCGCAAGACGATAGATTTGCTTTAAGGAGTGAAAAAAGTGAAAAAGGAAATCCCTCCTTTGGCACAGCAATAGAAATTGATGGAATAAGATTAAATAATAACTCCTCGTTGGATGAAACAAAAGGAGTTAGCACAAGAAACATAAGTACAACCAATATTGAATCCATAGAGGTTATTACAGGAATACCTTCTGTGGAATATGGAGATTTATCTAATGGAATAGTGAAGGTGAATACAAGAAAAGGAAAAACTCCTTACACCATAGACTTTTCTACCCAACCAAACACCAAACAATTTGCCCTAAGTAAAGGTTTTATGTTAGGCAAAAAGGGAGGTTCAATCAATGCCGGTTTTGAACGTACCAAATCCAATTCAGATATAGCTTCACCTCACACAACATATGCTCGTAATGCCATTTCATTAACTTACTCTAAGGTTCTTAGTCGGGACAATCAAAAACCAATTACATTAAGTGTGGGACTCAGTGGTAATATTGGCGGTTTTAATGATAAGAAAGATCCGGATGCATTTGAAGACAGCTACAAAAAAAGAAGAGATAATACCCTTAGAGGTAATTTCAAGCTTAATTGGTTACTTGACCAGTCATGGATTACCAATCTGGAGTTTTTTACCTCCTTTACCTATTCAGATAAGCTCTATGAAGTTAACAAAAAAAACGATAGCAATACAGCACAACCTCTTATACGTGGAACCAAAGAAGGTTATTTTTTAACCAAAAGTTATGATGAAGAGCCTAACGCTTCAATCATTCAAGGTCCGGTAGGCAACTGGTATGAATTGTCTTACACAGATAATAAACCAATTGATTATTCGTTGAAATTAAAAGCAGATTGGATACGTAAATTCTCAAATTTAACCAATAGAGTTTTAGTTGGCATTGATTTTAGGAGTAGTGGAAATAAAGGGAAAGGATTGTATTATGATGATTTACGCGTAGCTCCCTCATGGCGCGAGTATAAATATAGCGATTTACCTTTCACTAACAATTTGGCATTCTTTGCAGAAGACAAGATAACTATTCCCATTAAGCATTCCACACTGCAACTAACCGCCGGTTTGCGATCGGATATGACAATTATAAATAAGTCTGACTATGGAACAGTTAAGAGCCTCTCCCCTCGTTTCAACGCAAAGTACATCTTTTGGGAAAAAGCAGATAAACTCATCAGCGATTTAAGTGTATATGCCGGCTGGGGAAAAGCGGTAAAATTACCCTCTTTTGAAGTACTTTATCCTTCTCCATCGAATTCTAAATTTTACGCCGATGAACTGACTTTTGCACATAACATAGAAGGCTCTAATAGTATTTATGGCTATTACATCATTCCCCAACAAACTATTTACAATCCGAACCTGAAATGGCAACATAACAAACAAACTGAAATCGGAATTGAAGCCAATATTTTAGGAGCTAAGGTCAGTCTATCTGCCTTTTGGAATAAAACAATCAACCCGTATATGAGTATCAACCTATACACTCCATATACCTATAAATTAACCGATCCAAAAGATCAAAGTTTTACCATTCCCAAGGAGAACAGAGAATTCTCAATAGATCAAAATACGGGTATTGTAATGGTTACCGATAAAACAGGAGTAACTGCAAGTCAACAATTGGCTTATACAAACAGAGATTCTTATAAGTCGGATATTATGTATACCAATGGATCTCCCATCAAACGAAGTGGAATTGAATGGATTATTGACTTTCCTCAAATCCCTGCATTAAAAACCAGCTTTCGATTAGATGGCAGTTATTATCACTATAAAGGATTAGATGAAAACATGATTGCTTGGAAGCCTTCTTCCGATGTAAAAATGGATGATGGAATGCCATATAAATATGTGGGATATTATGCCGGAAGCTCACAAAATGCAACGTCAAGTGTTAATTCAAATTCAGCAACCGGATATTCAAGAAATCCGGTAAATGCAACAGTTTCAAATGGGAAATTATCGAAACAGGTAAATAGTAATTTTACAGTAACTACACATATACCTAAAATCAGACTGATTCTTTCAATGACAGTGGAAGCTTCATTCTATAACTATTCACATAATTTAAGTGAGTATAAAGGAAAAACAAGAGGGTTTGTTTTAAATGAAGAGGATATATATGGTTCTGATATTTCAAACACCCATATTTATGCAGGAGATCAGAAAATAGCGGTTCATCCACTATATTACTCCACGTGGGAAAATCCTGAAATTAGGATTCCTTTCACTGAAAAATTCCTTGAAGCAAAAAAGAACGATCCGGTTTTATACCGCGATCTCTCCAAATTAGTAGTAAAAACATCACACAAAACAGATTTTAATCCAAATAAAATTTCAGCTTATTTTTCTGCTAACATTCGAGTTACAAAAGAAATTGGAAGTTATGCTTCTATATCATTCTATGCTAACAACTTTTTTAATAGCATGAAAAGAGTAAAGTCATCTAAAGAAGACACACAAATTTCTCTTTATGGAAGCAACTGGATTCCTAAATTTTATTATGGTCTATCGTTGAGAATTAAAATATAACAAGAACTATTTAACTAAAAAAACAATAAATAAAATGATGAAAAAGTTTTTTTATTTTCTAATGCTTACTTCACTATCACTACTCTGTGCGTGTAGTGACGATAATAATATTATTAATGGTGAAGAAAATGGAGGTAACGATTATACTACCTATGTAGTAACCATTCAAATACAAAATTCAGAAAATAAGCCTCTTGATTCTTTTGACGGAATTAAAGTACAACTTTATGATTCCAAAGAAACGGTTTTTGAGGCTAATGCCGATGCAAAAGGAGAAGCCTCTTTTAATGTTCCTGCAGGAATATATAGAGCAACTGCCAGCCACATCGTAAAAGATGTAAATGATTTCTCTACTATTTACAACTGGTCAGCCAGTAACATTATAGTTACAAATAAATGGAGTGAGAGTACCATTACGGAAGTAAAGCTGACTGAATCGAAAGCAGGAAATCTAATTATAAAAGAATTATATATAGGAGGTTGTCCTAAAGATGATGGTTCCGGATATTTTCAGATGGATAAATACGTTATTTTATATAATAACTCCGATGAGCAAATGGAACTCGACAATCTTTGTTTGGGAATGGTTCAACCCTATAATGCTAATGCAAGCAATAAAGATTATGTTGATGGAAAATTAATTTATGAAAATGAAGATTGGATTCCGGCAGGAACAGCTATCTGGTATTATCCCGGCACTTTGGTTGTTGAACCACGAAAAGATGTAGTCATTGCTCTTAACAATGCTACAATAAATACGAATACATATAGTCAGTCTGTTGACTTCAATTCCCCTGACTATTATTGTACGTACGATATCAATGCATATAATAATGAGACATATTATCCTGCACCCGATGCTACCATTCCAAAAACTCACTATTGGTCGGCTGTACATTATGGAAAAGGAAGTGCCTGGAGTTTAAGTAATTCCTCACCTGCATTTTTCATTTTTCAAACCAAAGGAGTAAGTCCCTTGGATTTTGCAAATAATCAGGAAAACACGAATTATTATGGAGGAACTACTAACGATGTAAACACCCGTAAAAAAATTCCTACGGAATGGATTTTAGATGCAATAGAAGTATTTACAACTTCAAGCGACAAAAATCAGAAACGCCTAACCTCAAAAGTAGATGCCGGACAAACCTATTTAACCAATAAACAAGGATATTCCTCTTATCGTAATGTAGATAAAAGGGCCACTGAAGCAATCAAAGAAAACGAAGGAAAACTTGTTTTTAATTATGATAAAAGTATTTTGATTGATAACAAAATGAGTACAGACCCAAGTGGCATTGACGCTGAAGCATCCATAAAAAATGGAGCCATCATTGTATATCAAGACACTAATGATTCAACGAAAGATTTCCATCAACGTAAAGAAGCCTCTTTAAGATCAAGAAATAAATAGAATGTTGAAGACTCTTAAGATAATATGCTTTATCCTATTATTGAGCAGAGTAAATTACTCTGTCTCAGTAATAGGACAAAACTCCCCACTCGATTGGAAAGATTATTTCCATATCAAAAATTCAGAAGCTTGGTTGACGAGCGAAAATGCGGTTGGGTTGAAGGAGCTATGCATTAATAAAGTTTCGATGGCAGAGATTAGTTTTCATAAAGGAAACGGAGATTTTGTTAATTATCATCAATCGAACAACCACTACACAGTAGGTGCAAACATTGAATCTTTTTATCGTCTCAATCCCAAAATCGTTCTTTTCGGAAAAATTAGGTATGACCATTTTAAAGGAAAAAATATGAGTGGTTCGGCTTTTATGAATCCGGAGGAAGCCCCTTTTGACATTGTGGAATATGACAATAGTACACAAGGAAATAAAAAAAGAGAAAATTACAATTTAATTGGAGCAGTAAGTGCAGAGGTATATAAAGGTATTGTTTTAGGTGGAAAAATTGACTTCAAAGCAGCGAATTATGCTAAAGACAAAGATTTACGACATAAAAACACATTGTCGGATATGAAGGTAACTGTGGGGTTGAGTTATAAAATCAATCGTTTTTTCGATTTAGGAGCAAATTATTACTACCGAAGAAGAAATGAGGGTTTGACTTTCAACACCTATGGAACAACCGAAAAACTATATATGTCTCTTATCAGCTATGGTGCTTTTTATGGAAGGAATGAAGCCTTTGAAGGCACAGAAGGGTATACTGCTAAAAATAAAACAACTCCTTTATTTGACGAATATCATGGAGGAGCCATTCAATTAAAAATTGATTTTAACTCCAAATTAGATTTCTTCAATGAACTTTCATATAAAAAACGGGACGGATATTATGGTAAGGAATCGACTTCTACACCTATTTACAGTCAGCACAACTCCACAGTATGGGGCTATACCGGAAAGCTTAACTATCACCAAAAGAAAAACTTACACTCGCTGGATATTCATTTAGATCATGAAAAACTAGAGAATTCAGAGAACATTTATGTTATTGAAAAACCACAGGGAGAAGCCACCAATATCATTACCTATTATGATCCGTTAAAAGTAGGAGATAAAGAAATATTCAATGCAACAGTAGAATATACCGCTAGTTTAGGAATAGAAGAACTTAACCCCACATGGGTATTGAAAGGAGGATTACATTATTTCAGCAGAAAACAAACGGCATCCATCTATCCCTTTTATCGTGAACAGACACTTCATCAAACAGCGTTTAATTTATCGGTTGCCAGGAATTTCATCAAAAAGAACAATATGTATAGCTTTTTAGTGGAAGCCGTTTATTCCACAGGAGGTGATACTCCAAAAAAAGAGGGGTATTATGCTACCCCCAGTGAGAATCAAAGTACACCATCGAACAGCGATTATAACCTTTTAAAAGAATATAAATACCTTACTTGTAATCAAGCACAAGGAATTATTGAGTTTAAATATTCACGCCTTTTCCCTAAAATCAAGCTAAAAGGTTATGCCTCGGTAAATTATAGCCTGACTAAAGCATTTAATACAAAGTATTTGGACGATGATTCTTTGAATCAATTAAACATAACATTGGGATGTACTTTTTAAAAACATTGAATTAAACTATGGATGTAAACCTGATGAATTAAGTAAAAAAACGGAGTATCATTAATAATTTTATGAATACTCCGTTCTGTAAAACCTCAACTTTTAATTAATCATTCCTATTGAACATTCGATTTAACCATAATAAAAATCGTTATTCTATAATCATGATTTTGTCCTTCAGGCCAACCTTGTCATTATCTTTAACAAAGATTTCTTTCACTACACCATCTGCTGATGCTTTGATTTCATTTTCCATCTTCATAGCTACAAGTACACACACGGCTTCACCCGCTTTCACTTGATCTCCCTCTTTCACATAAACCTTCAAAATAACTCCCGGCATGGGCGTTGTAATAATTTGAAGACCCACTTGAGTTGCTTTTTCGTGCTGACTTCTAGTCCGATCCAGTTCATTAATCAAATCAATGTGATATAAATCCCCTCTATTAATAACCTCATACGCAGCATTACCTACACGAGTTAGTTGAACCCCATTTGATCGATTATCAATGATAACAGAATAAATAGAGTCGCCGCCTACATTATAATCAACCTCGTATTCTTCTCCATTTACCAAAACTCTTTTGATAGGACCATCTTCAACAATCTCTACCTTATATTCTTTATCAGGAAAATCATCCACTTGAGCATAATAAGTTGCTAATGTTTTTTTTATTTCAGTCATTGTCTTTTCCTATTAATAGTTATTAGCTGTCATTTGTAATTTACCATAATATTTCCACAAAGATTCTCCAACAACAGGAAGTGTAGTTGCACGGGCAGCGGCTTCTTTCTCTAATTCATAATGACGAAGTGCAGCTGTTATAATGGCAATAGTAGGGTCACTACTCTTTCTTTTTTTAAGATCTTCTTTATCAAAACGCGTATCAATAAAAGTCGTATCATAATCACCTTTTTCAAAGGCATCATTCATTAACACCCGTTGATGAAATGGTATGGTTGTTTTTATTCCCAACATCTTGTATTCACGCAGAGCCCGGCGCATGGTTAATATTGCCGATTCTCGAGTTCGTCCCCATGTACAGAGTTTAGCTATCATTGAGTCATAATGTAATGACACTTCAAAACCGGCATATACCGAACTATCCAAGCGTATGTTACGCCCTTCAGGAACCTCCCTTACTTTTATAATTCCGGGTGAAGGCATAAAATTATTAACCGGGTCTTCAGCATAGACACGGCATTCAATAGCTGCACCTTGAATAACAATATCAGATTGCTTATAGGGCAAAGCATTTCCTCCTGCAACTAAAATCATATCTCTAACAATATCTACTCCTGTACAAAGCTCAGTTACAGGATGCTCTACTTGTAGACGGGTATTCATCTCTAAGAAATAGAAATTTTGATCTTTGTCAACCATAAACTCTAGAGTCCCTGCACTATAATAGCCAATCTTCTTCGCCGCTTTAACAGATAAGTCTAGCATTTTCTTACGAACCTCCGGTTTTAAGAATGGAGATGGAGATTCCTCTATTAATTTTTGATTCCGTCTCTGCACTGAACATTCTCTTTCTCCAAGATGTACAATATTCCCGTAGCGATCACCTAATATTTGTACCTCGATATGGTGAGGATGTTCAATGTATTTTTCTATATAAACAGCATCATTACCAAAAGCGTTAGCTGCTTCTGATTTAGACAAGCGTATGGCTTCATCCAGTTCATCGGCAGAATGTACCAAACGCATTCCTTTACCTCCTCCTCCGGCCAACGCTTTCAACATAATGGGATATCCTATCTCTTCTGCCACTTTCCGAGCTTCTTCAATGGAAGATAAAGGAGATTCGATTCCGGGAACTATAGGTAAGCCGGCCTCCTTCATCACTTTCCGTGCCTCGGTTTTAATTCCCATACGCTCAATGATGTCGGCACTAGGCCCTATGAAAATAACACCTTCTTTTTCACATTGTCGTGCAAAATCTGCATTCTCAGATAAGAAACCATATCCGGGATGGATTGCTGCCCCGGTTTTTTTAGCAATTTCTAATATCTTATCCTGTTTAAGATAAGAAATATCATCGGGAGAGTCTGATATACAATAAGCTTCCTCGGCATATCGCACGTGGAGAGATCCCCTATCAACATGGGTATAGATAGCCACTGTATCCAAATTCATTACCCTACAAGTACGAAAGATGCGTAAAGCAATCTCTCCTCTATTGGCAACTAATATTTTCTTTATCATAGTACTCTGTTTTTTAAAGTGGTAAGTTGGAATGTTTCTTCGGAGGATTGGATTGACGCTTATTGGCTAACATTTCAAAACTCCGGATTAAACGACTTCTGGTAAATGCCGGATTGATAATTTCATCCATATACCCCAATTCTGATGCACGATATGGATTTGCAAATTTTTCTCTATACTCTTCCTGAAGTATTTTTTTCTTTTCCTCTTGATTTTCAGCTTTTTGAATATCTTTTCTAAAAAGTATATTAACGGCACCATCCGGTCCCATTACTGCAATTTCTGCTGTGGGATAAGCATAATTAATATCTCCTCTTATATGTTTAGAACTCATTACACAATATGCTCCACCATAAGCCTTACGAACCACAATGGTGACCTTAGGTACTGTAGCTTCACAATAGGCATATAACAATTTAGCTCCATTACGTATAATTCCGCCATACTCTTGATCTACACCGGGTAAGAATCCGGGAACATCAACCAAAGTTAATAATGGAATATTGAAGGCATCACAGAAACGAACAAATCGGGCAGCCTTCACCGACGCATTAATATCTAGTGTTCCAGCAAGCACAGCCGGTTGATTTGCTACAACTCCAACACTTTTCCCATTTAATCGAATATATCCAATTACAATGTTTTGAGCAAACTCTTCCTGCACTTCAAAAAAACGATAATCATCTGCAATTTCCTTAATCATTTCTTTAATGTCATAAGGCTGATTGGGATTAGTAGGAATTAAATCCACTAATGAAGTTGTTAAGCGTGTTGGAGAATCCAAGGTAGGAACAAAAGGAGGTTCTTCCATATTATTCCCCGGCAAATAAGTTATCAATTCACGGATGCGATTGATACAATCTATATCATTATCAGCAGCAAAATGCGCCACACCCGACTTTGTCATATGCATATCTGTGCCACCCAATTCTTCTTTAGTAACCTCTTCTTGAGTAACACTTTTAACCACATCAGGGCCAGTTATAAACATATAACTACTTTGCTTAACCATGAATATAAAGTCGGTTAAGGCAGGAGAATAAACAGCTCCACCTGCACAAGGTCCCATAATAGCACTAATTTGGGGGATAACTCCCGAAGCCATTGAGTTTCTTAGAAAAATCTCAGCATATCCGCCCAAAGATTTTACTCCTTCTTGAATTCTAGCACCACCCGAATCATTCAGTCCAATAACCGGAGCCCCCATATGCATCGCCATATCCATGACTTTACAAATTTTATTTGCATAAGTTTCAGAAAGAGCCCCACCAAAAACAGTAAAATCTTGTGCAAACACAAAAACTAAACGTTCACCTATCATTCCGTAACCGGTAACAACTCCATCTCCAAGAATTTTTGATTCTTGCATTCCAAAATCGGTTGTACGATGTGTAACAAATTTATCCAACTCAACAAAAGAACCCTTTTCTAATAATAGATCAATGCGCTCTCGTGCCGTTAGTTTACCCGCTTGATGTTATTTTTCAATCCGTTTTGTTCCACCCCCTAATTCAGCTTCGTGGTTTAGGTCTTCGAGTTTTTTTAGATGTTCTTTCATAGTATATTCTAGTTTAGTTATTATTTTTTCACCATAAATTCAAAGCTCTACCTTATTTTATCTGCTTGATAATAAAATGGCAGACCACTATGAGATTACTCATATGAATTTATACTTCCTTCACCTTTTAAATATATGGTTTTTTTTTGATTTTTTGAATTATTATTATACAAAAAAGACAAAATGTTCTATAAACAGAAACTTGTGTAAGTTCTTTATTGCAAAAAATAAGTAAAAAATATATACTTATTTGCAGAATATCCTTTACGTGAAAAAGAAACTTAAAAACGATTAGTCTTCGGTCTGGGTTATAACGTTCCTCGGTCTGGGACTAATCCCTCTTTTAACCCAGACCGAAAACCCTTTGATCAGGGACCGACCTTATAGCTTATAGAACAGACATAGAAGAATCTTAAATTTAGTTATTCTTTGTTGAATGATTTGAATAACCACTTTTACCGTATTACTCTTGAGAAGATTAATTTAGAATAGGAACAAACAAAGAAAAATAAAGATTTATTATCCAATTTTATTACAATATTCACAACAAGCCTACAACATTTAAGAGGCGCCACGTGTTGTAATTAAAAAGCGAATTAGATGAATTCTAACAGATAGATTTATTATTAATAAAGAAGAAAGAATCAATCATTTATAATAAATATAATATGAAAAAAGAGATTACTGAAATAGTAACAGGTGCCCCTGCTATTGATGGTGCCGGTGTTCATCTGGTAAGAGTATTAGGACCTCAAACTATGCGTACTTTCGATCCTTTTCTAATGCTTGATGCCTTTGACTCAACAAATCCCAAAGATTATGTCAAAGGCTTTCCTTTACATCCACATCGAGGCATAGAAACGTTTACTTACTTGATGAAAGGACGCATTGATCATCGTGATAGCCTTGATAATAAAGGAACCATCAACGATGGAGAAAGTCAATGGATGACCAGTGGTAGTGGTATAATGCACGAAGAAATGCCTCAACCAACCGATCATCTGCTTGGTTTACAATTATGGATCAATCTACCTGCCGATGAAAAAATGACTCAACCCAAATATTTTGATATTACAAACGATAAAGTCAGGGAGTTTGAGGCAGATGGAACCAGAATAAGGCTAATCGCGGGGGAATATAAAGAGCATCAAGGAGTAAAAGGGAACCATTTACCGGCTACCCTATTAGATATAAAGATTAAACCCAATAAGGATTTTTTGTTTCCTGTCAATCCTAAAAATACATTGTTCATATACATTGTTGATGGCAATGGCCTTTTTGGGGAAAAAAGGACAGAAGCTTTTCATAAAACAGCTATTCTTTTTGGTGAAGGAGACGAGTTCTTGGTAACGAGTGGAAAAAAGGGAATTCACTTTTTCTTAGCTTCAGCTCCTGCACTAAAAGAGCCCATTGCTTGGGGAGGCCCCATTGTAATGAATACAGAAGAAGAATTAAATCACGCTTTTGTGGAACTTCGAGATGGTTCTTTCATCAAACACCAACCTGCAGCCATTTAATTTGCATTAAAATATAGGATTCATTTAATGCCTCCATCAAATGAATCCTATAAATGCAACCTAAGATGTTATAGTTTAATGAATTTCATATTACCATAAACAAAAGATATCTTAGGTTGTTTTTGAGTACGATAAAACCGATTTTTTCTATAAAAGAAACCATTTTTCAGCAACAAGAAACTTTCCTTTGCTTCTTTATTTTTACAGAGAAATCTTTTTTACTCTTCAACTCCTTCCAACATAGGTACAAATCGAAAAGTGCCGTGTTTTGTTTTCTTGTATTTATCTTCGCTAATCCGTTTTACTACTGTCATGATTTGGTGAGTACTATCTCCTATGGGAGCTACCATCATACCCCCAATTTTTAGTTGTTTCAATAATTTCTCCGGAAATTCAAGGGTAGCTGCCGTTATCACTATTTTATCAAAAGGAGCATGATCAGGTAAGCCTTCATACCCATCTCCATAAAACAAATTAGCCTGATAACCCAATTTTTGGAGTCTGTTTTGTGCTTTAAGATGCAACTGTTTGTACCTTTCTATACTATAAACCTCAACATCCATCTCACAAAGTACAGCAGCCTGATAACCACTTCCGGTACCGATCTCCAAAACTTTTTCGTTGGGTTTTAATGCTAACAACTGAGTTTGAAAAGCCACAGTGTACGGTTGTGAAATGGTTTGATTTTCATCAATAGGCAGAGGACTATCCATATAAGCAAACCGGGCTAATTTTTCATCCACAAAATTGTGTCTTGGCACCCTCTCAATGGCTTTCAATACCTTCTTATCATAAATTCCTTTCTTCTTCAAATTAAGGACCAGTTCCTTTGCTAAATCAACATATAAGGATGTGTCATTGGCAATTGAAGTATCTATTTCAACCTGTCTTAAACTGTTATTTTGTCCGAAAAGGAATCCCAGATTAAAACAACTCATAATGAATAGAAAGAATAATGGCTTCATATTTTTACTTATTTTTTCAACATCTTTACTTTGTTTAAAGATAAGAATTAGCATCAAATTTGTACACAAAAGATTATATCTTTTTTATTATGAACTTAATGGAGAAACTTGCATTATACTAATATAATCCAATCAAAAATTGTATATTTAGGATATATAGAAAAATTAAAAACAACAAAAAATTAAATGACAGAAGAAAAGAAAATAGCAATATTGGTAGATGGCGACAACGCGCAACCTAAACTACTAAAGCAAATTGTAGATGAAGTAGCTAAATATGGAAAGGCAACCATTCGCCGTATATATGGTGATTGGACTAGTCCACAAATGAATGGTTGGAAGACAGAATTAAATGAAACCTCTTTCTCTCCTATTCAAAAATTTGCTTATACAACCGGTAAAAACTCCACCGATAGTGCACTCATCATTGATGCAATGGATATTCTGTATAGTAAAAATGTTGACGGATTTTGCATTGTATCCAGTGACAGTGATTACACAGGCTTAGCTAAACGAATACGGGAAGAAGGAATCTTAGTCATAGGCATTGGAGAAAAGAAAACTCCAAGTGCTTTTATACAATCTTGTGAGATTTTTACTTTCTGCGAAAATCTTATTCATACCACTACACCTTCCGTAGAAGCTAATCTGCCTAAAGATTTGATTGATTTCATCGACAAAGCCTATGATAAAGCAGCGGGAGATGATGATCAGGCCTATATGTCAGAAGTAGGAAGCATTTTGCGAAAAATAGATCCTACTTTTGATGTAAGATCTTATGGTTTTTCTACGCTATCTTCTTTTTTCAAAGCATTGGATAGCTATGAAGTAATAGACAATAAAGTAGGTGCTCTAAATCACTACTTATTAAGAAAAAACAGCGAATAAAGACGCTAATCAAAAAACTTAACCTCAAGAAAATATCATGAAAATAGAAAAGGTATTTGATTATAATGAAAAATGGATAGCAGAAAT
>CAZFXK010000049.1:0-17014 GCA_964522975.1 uncultured Bacteroides sp.
ATAAACCACAAGCTTTCTTATTTCGCAAATCCAGAAAACGAATAGAAACTTTATTCTCTCAGCTATGTGATAAGTTTATGATTCGAAGAAATTATGCCAACTCCTTCGATGGATTCAAAACCAGAATATTATCCAAAACAATGGCTTTTACGGTGATACAGCTGATTAACAAATTAAACAACAGGAATATTAACAACTTGAAAATTTGTATTACTTGATTAATGCTCTACGGGTTTTTATAAATATTTAACTATAAGTAAAGTCCCCCTTATTGTCCGATTAAGATTTTGAATCGTCTGAAAACTTATCCGGAATTAAATCTTCTCTTTTTATAAATGCATAAAAATCTCAAAAGATGACTCAAGATAGAAGCTAACACAAGTTCTATTTTTCAACTTACCCTTTTCGGATTACCTTAACTTTCACCAACCTTTTTCAACATAATTAATTACAACTCTTTATCCTATTATTCAGTCAAAAAAACATTTCAACCTCAAACTCTGGATTCATAGTATTATTCACTAATTAGTCGATTGTTGTTTTTCAACAGTTCCATAATCGAATATTGTTGCATATGAAAATCAGCTGTCTCGTTAGATGGATCTCCTCGTTTTAAAATATAGTCATAGTTTTTCATGATCTCGGCCTCAGCTATATTATCTTGCAAAAGCTTCCCTTTCATATTAAAATACTTCCACACACCATTATCCAGTACAACTAACTTAGATTCGCGTTTATCATCGAATATAAAAAAGGGAATATCCAAAACTAGTTTTTCATATTTACAAGGTAAGATTTCTTTATGCTTCCATGATACTGCACCATATTTACCATTCTTACGAACTTTGATGATACCTTCTGAAGGAATTCCTACATATTCGTACTCTATTGGAATAATAATATCTCCTTCATATGATATAAGCCCATATTTACCATCTTTTCTCGCAAAATGGGCTTCAGGCCCATATTCCACCCATCCCGATAAAGCTTCATATATGATTGGAATAACTATTTTGTTCTCTTCATCTATTGTGCCAACTTTCCCGTTTTGAACAACAATAAATCGAGTCTTTTCAGAATCAAAGTTATTATACCATGTGTCATAGATAGCATCATATTCAAAGGGTATTTTTATTCTACCTTTTTCATCATACATTCCAACCTTACCTTCTTGATTCACATAAACTAACCCATCATTAATTTCATAAATGTATTTATAATCAAAAGGTATGATGATTTTATTATTGTGAGTGATATATCCATACCTATTTTCCTTCTTTGCGATATAATTGGGAGGTTTACGTTGAAATAATGTATCATATTCAAATGGGATGATCTGTTGACCGGAATAAGTGACAACTCCCCTTTTATTATTTATGTCTGAAACAATCAAACAACCGTTCCAATTAATGTAAGAAGTAACACCTGTTAAAGGAATAATATTCACATTTTCATCAAACATCATGATTTGATTTCCTTTGGTTGCTACAAAAATAGTAGCATAACGAGAGTATTGGGATGGATGTTCTATAAAATCGTATTCAAGAGGTAGTGCATATTGCCCATATTCATCAATAATTCCATATCTACCCTTATTAGCTACTATGGCCTTCCTGCCTAGTCCAAAAGGTTTAGCTATATCATATTTTCCAAATGGAACAATAAAATCACCCTCTTTATCAATATAGCCAAACTGCTCGTTTACTTGTAACATCATTGAATCTTTGACCCTTTTAGTTCCATTCTTATAATTGACATCCCTATTTATCTCATTTAATATTTTTTTTTCACCTCCGGATTTAACTAATATTGGAAGATTTTTACAATCAGGATTACTTGCATAATAAGAGTAATTTGATACAACTTCATACTCTTTAAAATCCGATAATTTCTTACCTTCAAGAGAGAATATAGCTAACTCTTTCTCTTTTGTTACTAGAAAAAACTCTTTTAAATCTGACCACTCTATCTTGTTGTATTCAAATGGAATAATAATGTCATTTTCAGATCCAATCACTCCATATTTTCCGTTTTTTAATAAAATAGCTAGTCCAGGCTCGTAAAAATAAGAAACCCTTGATTTTCCATCATATTCCAACGGAATAACTATTCTACCGCTTCTATTAACAAAACCTTGCTTTTTATTTTTTATAACAGGAGCTAAATCCACACAATCTGAAAACACCCCTACATCATCATAGACAAAAGGAACAAGTATATTTTCATTAACATCTATGAAGCCTTCCTTATTTCCTTTCTTCGCTAAAATCATACCTTTCTCGTCTATGGGATTTAAGGATTTATACTTACCTAAAGGAATTATTATTTCTCCTGCCTTATTTTTTAACCCACAAGAAGAATAATCTTTTGCTATGATTAGATAATATTCTAAATCTTTCTTAATAATAAGTTTGCCAGTACTGTCAGTATCATATTCTACTTTACGTTCTATATATTCTTTTTCTGTATTTTGACAAATAGCTACAGAACACATTGTTAATAGGCTTATAGCAAATAGCATAATTTGTTTCATTACATAAAAAATTTAATTAACCACTACATTGTTTTTCTTGAACAAAGAAGTGAAACTTTGAGCCCATTTCCCACTATTCCATCTATTTTTTTTATTTTCAAGAATTTTTACAAGTTTCAAATTTGTTTCACTATTTTGAAATGAAAATAGAGTTTTAGATATATGATATATTTCGAACGGATATTTCTTTTGCTTGAGTAGAACTAAAAGATCGTCTGTTAATTCTAAGAATTCAAACTCTGTGATATAATCTAAAATTGTAGATAAATCCTGAGATGAAGAGCTTTTTATACCCGATTTGCATACGTTCAATAATGCAGACTCATCATTCTCGATTATACATTGTAACATTAGCTTCATGATAGAATATTTAGTCCCATAGTTATAGTTGAACTCTAAGAATTTTGGTTTTTTAGTATTCAAAAGCCCTTTAATAAATGAATTTGCAGCTTTCTTAGGATTTTCTGCAATCAAATATTCAGCAATAGTAATATCTATAATTTTATATTTTTCCCATATATTACATAGCAAATCAAAATAAAGAGGGGTACAATTAGATGCGAGTGCCTCACATAAAAATTCAACTTCTTTGTCTGATAATTTCATAAGGATTGAAGAAAGTAGCTTTTCAGAATTTACATCCTTAAAAGAAGATACTGCTAAAAAATAATCAAATGTTCTAGAAAGATCCTTGTGCCCACTAAGCATATCCCAGAATCTTGAGTTTGGAAAATGAGAAATAGCTCTAAATGATTTATCTCCTAAAGCAATAAAGTCATTGATATCATTAATGTTCTGATATTTACCCAAAGCCTCTAAAGCATATGCATTTTGTTTTTCAAAGGCTAATTTTCTTATTGCATGATAATTTTCGGGATTTGCTTTATTATTTTCAAGTGCTCTTAATAAGATCAGAAAATAAAATTATTCCTTTAGGATCAATTAGTTGTGAGTTTCGATGCATCTCCAATAGCTAATAAAAGAGTAGTACTCTTTGATTACTAGGCGCATTAATCATTGTATGGCTAACAGGGCCTCTTGAATTGTACCGTACCACCCATAACCAAAAGCTAAGCTAGATGGATGAGGTATATATAAAGTTGGAATTTGTTTATTGTTCGTTTTATAGTAATACAATCCTTTGCCATAATTAATGCTTGTTGTACCATTATTTTTATATTCTCCTCCAGAAGGCATATTATCCCACAACCTAGCTCCCCAAGCAATCACTAAATCAGGTTGCATTTTTTCAAGTACTTCAAAAAAAGCTTTCTCACTATCCCTAAAATTAAAAGAAGTTGGTGATATTCTAGATTCATCTGTTGCAAATTGGACATAGTTATAAAAACAAATGGAGTTCCAAAAATCTAGCATTTCATCACCACTCAGTTGTTTATTATTAAAAACATTAGAAAATCTAGTATAAGTATTCATCCAGTGAGCATGCTCACCTTTTCCTTGCTTGTATTTTAAGAATGGCTCAACAGACAAAGCAGTAAATTCTCTACATCTATCTTCATCTATTTTTAAGTCGCCACATTCACCTTTACATCCACCACAAATATGACTTTCTCCTAAAATCAATATTTTCTTATTGTTTATTCCACTCTCAAAATTAGATCCTATCCACGGATGAAAGAATACATGCTCAAATTTTTGTTCCATTTCCTATATATATATATTTATTAAAACATCCAACATTTTTTATATAAAAAAACAAACTTATTTTAAATCTATTCAACAAATATAGCTATTTAATAGGCTAAATCGCAACAAGAAATCTTATTTATTATTTGATGTTACACAAATAAATAATGACATAAAACAATCTTTCATACATATTAAGTACACTCATAATGCTTAGAGATTATTTTTCAATTATTATTACTATATTGTTCCCATTATTTAACAATTAAAAATTTTGAATATGAAAATAACCGCCTTTGCAGGGAGCAATAGTTCTCACTCTATAAATAAACAGTTAGTGAAATTCGCTCTGTCTTATCTCCATAATGTAGAAATTAATTTACTCGATTTAAATGACTTTGAAATGCCCATCTTTTCAGTAGATCGAGAAGAACAAGGTTATCCTGACCAAGCCTATACTTTTATTAAGGCTATGGATGAAGCCGATTTTATTGTTTGCTCATTAGCTGAAAACAATCGCTCATATTCTACTGCTTTTAAAAATGTTTTTGATTGGTGTTCTCGTATTGACCTGAACATATTTAGAGATAAACCCATGTTTTTAATGAGCGCTTCTCCTGGAAGATATGGGGGAGAAAGTGTTATGAATGCTGCTAAGAGTTTTTTCCCTGCTTGCGGAGCAAATATTATTACCACTTTTTCATTACCTCGATTCTATCAGACATTTGATGGAGAAAAAGGAATTATAGATGCAGCATTACTAAATGAATTCGAGGAGAAAATTAAATTAGTTACTTCTAAATAAACCCATATACCTCATAAAATTGAAACACACATAAATAGATTCTAAGAGAGTTAGCCTAAAAATCTATATTGACATTAAACACAACCTATTGGTTAGTTAAAACTACTAACCAATGGGTTAAATCACATTGAGAAATAACAAACTTATTTTTTTATTTATAAAAGATTTTCCAAAAATAAAATACTACCATTAAGCGAACAAAAGGAGTTGTAATTAAAGATTGTTTTTTATCCCACCCAGAATAGACTATCTTTAGGGTTAAAAACTATTGGCATGCAAAAGAAACATACCTTGACCTGTGTAGATTGTGGCACACAAAATTGTAAATTTAAAGTTCGCACATATCCTGAATTCTGTCCAACAACAAACCTTAATCAAGAAGATTTAGAATGGGCATTAGAACGTTACGATGAAGGAGATAATCATAAAATAATGACAGCAAGTGCAGAAGTTGAATATGAAGGCTACGGACATCTGACACGAGTAGAGGAAATAATGGATTTTGCTCGTAAGATAGGGGCAAAGAAAATAGGTATTGCTAATTGTATTGGTCTTATTAAAGAGGCTCGAACATTTGCCAAGATTTTACGAACAAATGGATTTGAACCGTATTCCATTATTTGTAAAGTAGGTGGTGTTGACAAATCCTCAATAGGCATCGCTAAAGAATGCGAAAATATAGGTGCTGCCATGTGTAATCCCATACTTCAAGCAAGATTACTCAATAATATTAAGACAGACTTAAATGTAGTCATTGGACTTTGCGTAGGACACGATAGTCTGTTTTATAAATATTCTGAGGCCTATGCAACCACCTTAGTAACTAAAGACCGAGTAACCGGACACAACCCGGCAGCCGTTTTGTACACAGCAGACTCATATTACAAAAAGAAATTAGAGAAGAAAGATAAATAGGCTTTTGGACTAAAATAGTGGTGTTTACATTTACAATAAATTAAGGTTTCCACTCTAAAATCCCCACAATCGGATTTTCTTTGCGCCATTGAATAAATTCATCAAATGTTCTAACCCCACCGGCAATGACAGCTTGATAATATTCAATCCCCATTATTTTCTCATTGTCTGGAGTTTCATATTTCAAACGCAAGATGGCATTTCTGGTTTCTTCGGTCAAAACAGCTGCAATACGATCGGCTACCTCTTCAAAATACCCATCAAAGCGTGAACCTTTTATTATATGAATCATATCAATGTTCCACATCTTCCCCTCCCGATCTTCATACCAAGCATGCCATTCAAGGCAAGCATCTTCCTCATCTAATAAGTTGGTATACTCAATCCGTTTTATTGAAGGATGTTCAGCTAGTTTAGCCATGGCAACAAAACTATCAGCTAATGAAAAAGGTGAACTATAAATATGAAAATCAATATCACAATGCTTCATCATTAGCCCCAACCGTAATGATCCGATTAAGTTAATGGTTGCACCAACAGACTCCCAGATAGCGATAATGTCTGTTTCCTTGATAATTTCCCAAGCTCTTTGTTGGTTCTTTTCCGAAAGAGTTAATAGGTTTCTCATCCAATCTTCTGTATATGTCATTTTATCTTAACTCGTTATACATTATTATTTTTAAATAAAAGAAAGCTATTCATAAGTAGTTAAAATATTCAATTAATGAATTAAACAAAATGAACTACTGCATTGCAAATTAAAGCAAAATATTAAAAGTATTACAATGAGCAAAGTGAAAAGAATTTACCCAAACCATATTCTATGGATTGATTCATTCATTTCATAAGAATAACTCATAGAATCGCCCTATCTTATATTTTCAAAGTTTTATTAAGCATCCATAGTAGATTAGGTTGAATTCTATCCTTAAATTAGACCTGTTTTTCCGGGAATCAATTTGATCCCAGACCGCACACAAGTTTAACCCAGACTGAAGGGATGTTTAATCCAGACCGACAACGCATATGTCCCAGACCTAATTAAAGAGTAAAAAAGCTGTCTGCCTACCCAAAAACACACAATAAAAAAAGCTCGGGCAACAAACAGCTATAATAAGAATGAAATTAATAGAATTATAAAATAATTCTATTCGGGAACATAAATAATCTCTCCATTTTCCAACTCATAGGCAATGCCTACTTTCCGACCTTTTTTTTGGGAAGATGATTGATCTTTAGATGGAGTGTATTTATTAATTTTCCCTCCTTCTTTCGTGATGATTTCCATATTCTCTTTGCCCGGATTTTTCACAATGGTGTAATCTTCTTGAGTAAAAACCTCAGTCATGTTCATATGCATAACCATAGCTACCATCAATGCTACGGCAAAAACCATAGCCACATCAAACAGATTAACAATAACACTTAGCGGATCGACATCCTCTTCTCGTGAGAATTTACTGATTCTTCGTCGTTTTCTACTCATAATGCCAACTCTTACTTTTCAATTAATATCCTTGATATGTAATCTAAATTATTAACGTCACGTGCATACCACCGTTGCTTGAATTGAAGTGTAACCAATCCAACGGCACTTATAACAAGTCCAACTACCGTAGTAGCAAAGACCACCTGCATATTATAAGCCATTCCTGATATGTCGCCTGTAGAGAGCCCAACCAAAGCCGGACTCATCGCAATTAAAGTTCCTACCAAACCTAGTACCGGTCCCATTTTGGCCAACATCTTAGACAAAGAAGTGTCCTTCTCAGCATCATTCTCAAAGTTATTAATTAGAAAATCGGCATACGCTTCACTTGGTGGAGTATTTAATAAATCTCTAAGGTATTTTATATAGAGTGAATTATCTTTTTCGGGTAAAGAGTTCTTTAACATTGCTATTCCAGAACCATCTAAATCTTTAATTTTTGCATTTAACTCCTTATCATTTTTTCGTTTTACCATAAACTGATTATAAAAACTGCCAAGTAACAATAACGAACGGGCAAAAAGAAATAAGAGAATAATAATATCGGGAATTAGCAAGCTATTGGCTACCCAAAACAAGACTTTAGAAATTACTTCCATTTGATTATTTTATTTTTATTTGTTTTTTAATTCTTTATTTTGTTTTAATCTCCACTTTATCTTGTTCCATAAATAGCCTATAATAAAACAGAGAAAAAAAAGTGAAACAGAGAGAACAAGAGCCTTAATATTGATAGACTCCTTAACAGCTGCATAAGTCACATTACCATTCACAGTGGTTATCAATCCGATGATACACACAAAGAGACTCACCAAAAAATGAACTTCTAATCGCAACTCTTTTTCAGGATATAGATATTTCATCAAATAACTTAAAGCAGGGAGTCCAACAAAAACCCCGACTGCCAAGAAGTAGGATATACTTTTAAAATCCGTTCCCGGCAAAGCAAATATTAATTGTGTTAACCCATAGAATAATACAGGAAAAATAAGTAATCCCGGATACCAGTACAACGGAGCAATCCATCTTTTTATTTTTCTACCGAACATCTCGCGTAATGCCGCAAAGCAAAAGCCAAAACAAATGGCGGATTCCAAAGTAATTAGAACCGCCGCATTTTGCATAATGATTACATTATTCAAATAGTCGGTCAGCTGAGTTTTTGATTGTAGAATTGAGAACTGACAAACCCAGACAACAAATAAAGCACAGATTAAGCTGAATAAAACAATTTGCCATAATTTCCAAAAACTGAGTTTTAGAATACTATTGACAAAAATAAAAAGCATCAATATTTGAATGATAAGTTCCATATCTTTTTCAGTTATCAATAAATAAATTTATTGATAACTAGTCATTAGTTAATAATGTTATTGTTTCCTTTTTTTACGTAAAAGAAAGAGAAGTGCAACGAAAGAAATTAAAACAATTGAGATAACCCAAAAACCACTTAAAGAGTTCTTTTCTCCATTTTCTTGTTGAGAAGCTAAGTCTTTCTTTAACACCATTCCATTTTGACTATCCACATTTACAACATCTCCTGTTTTCATTTTATTCAGCTGATGCCTATATTCTCCAATTTGAGTCGGCGTTGTTCTTTGGGCAATAAAATCTTGCAATTTAACGTTAGAACCTGCAAAGCCGGAACCACTTGCACCAAACTCATTCACCAATGTTGTATGCAGTTCAGCAAGGGTGGAAAGTTGCTGTTCGCTGGCATTCCACATCCCCTTCCGGGCAGTTTCCATCATAACTGCCGTAATTTCTTGCATTGCAGCAGGGTTTTGCTGTTTAAAGAAATTTTGAACCCCAAGATTGTAACTATCTTTTACGTAAACTTCATAGAATTGATTCCACATTTCATTATCTATAACCTCAGGTTTCATTACATTCCAAGCGTAAGTATTAGTTACTACTTCAGTAATTTGAGCTGCACTTGAGGCTTTACCCTTCATTACTTCCTGAATATAGGCCGGATTAAATACTGTGGAACGAGATTCTACACCAATAGCTTCTTTTAAATCCTGCATCTTTACGTTATTCCTGTTGCGATAATCAGCAAAATAAGCTTCGGGATCTTTTCCCGTAACCTCACGGACCGCCAGATTGAGTCCTCCCATAAATTCAAAGACATGGTCAAGGCTCAAAGCTCCCCACGTATTACTTTGACGAGGCTGAATCACAACATCGGTATTATGAAGGACAGCACGAAGTAAACCTGCTTTATATTCTCCCCAACCTTTATCACTACCATATACGGCTCCCATATTATTGATATAGGTATCGGCTACTTCTTTCTCATTCTCCCATTGATCACCACTTTTTACCATTTCTTGTATCCCTGTACCATACATACCATTTATTCCTCCAAAAACACGTTGTGTCGACATATCTCGTGCCTCTTTAGGAGGTATTCCCTGCTCCACCAGTTGATGTTCTATTTCAGTAGCTCCCGAAGAGACATAGTTTTCATATTTGTCATTTGTAGCAGAAGAAGCCATTTCCACTGCCTGTGTTATTAAAGCAAGACGAGATGCAGCCAAATCCCGGAACTGTCCTGATGTTTGAACTACAACATCAAGACGTGGGCGACCTAAAGTTTCAGAAGGAATTAAACGGATATCCGATACACGTCCAAAAGCGTCTCGAACAGGCTCCACACCAAGCATATAAAGTACTTGAGCTATCGTAGCACCCTCACTCTCAATAAATTCACTGCTCCAAAACGTATAACTTACTTTTTTGGGGTATTTATCGTGTTGTTTTTTATAGTGTTGCAGGGTAGCATCAACTAAAGTCATTCCTTTATCCCACGCAACTTCAGAAGGTGTAGCTTCTGCATTGATTGAATAGAGATTTCGTCCTGTGGGGACGGCATTAGGATTGGCTATGGCATCACCTCCCGACGAAGGGGAAGTATAACCTCCGGCAAGAGCATTCAGAATAGATTGCATTTCCATTTCAGGACTCTCTTCCAAAGCTTTTTTGTAATTGAGAATATTATATATGGTTCTTTCCACCTCTTTTATAGCTCGTGCACGATCTTTCTGCTCTTGAGTATATTCAGGTTGCTTTGATTTTGCCTTAGATTTAGACATCTCAGCCTTCTTCGCTTTCACTCCATCGGGCATTTCTCCTGTTTTGGGAATCCATGCCGGATGCCCTCCTGAAGAAGATTTGATCTTCGACTTCTCTTCCTTCGAAAGATTTTGCATAAAAGCAGCCATTCCTCGTTTAGGTGGAGTCAGAATTTTATTAGCTTCAGCTAGGTCTTTGTTTGTAACACCCGCTACTTGGCAAATAAAAAGACTATCTACAATCTTTCCTTTTAAAACCTGATTAACCAATTGCTTAGCCGGTTCTAAATAGTGTTGAGTGAAGAACGGTTTACTCTTCAACTGTTTATCCGTTACTTTTCTTCGTTGTTTATCTAATGCAGCTAAACCATAAGCAATGGGGTCTGCACTCATTGCCATTACAGACGAATAAATCTTATCTTTTGCATAAGGAACACCCATGGTATAAAGTTCTCCCGTCATCTTCTCATTCGCTATCTCTTCTGCAAAATTCTCAATTCGTTCAATCTCTTCTGTTGTATAAGGGTGCGTTAAAAGACTATCCAGACGTAATTCTCGATGTAATCCCATTTCCACTGCAATTTTTTTTACAACTAAAGAAGCTTTTGCTTGTGCAGGTTCGTCCGTTTTATAATAATTCTGAATTTTATTCTGAAGCTCTTTAAATTGTGATCGTATTTTACTCTCCATAAAAGGAGGCGTTAAATAAGATATGATAGTAGCGTACGATCGACGTTTAGCCATCATACTCTCCCCAATATTTCCTATGGTATAATAGTAGAAATGAGGAATGGAACCAACCAAACGATCCGGCCAATCGTTACTGCTTAAAGCTACTTGTTTTTGTGGTGTAAACTCTAAACTGCCATGCGTCCCAAAATGCAATAAAGCATCTGCCTTAAACGCATGCTGAGACCATAAATATGCACCAATATAAGTATGAGGGGGAACTTCTTTTGCTCCGTGAACAATAGCAAATGCATCATCGCCTAAAGCAGCCATCGGTTGGGGTAATAATGCAATATTTCCCAATTCTATTCGGGCAATAGCCAAATACGCTTTCCCTTCTTTAGTTACACTCATATAGGTTCCGGGAGCTTCTCCATAAGTGTTAACAACATCTGTATAACTCTCTTTTAACAAAGATTGGTTCACCCACGACTCATATTCTGTTTTTTCTATTAAAGCAGGATTTCCGTTTTTCAAATACTCATCAAAGGCTCCTTCTGCATAAGTATTTAGTACTGAACCTTGATCCATTAAAAGCTGCTCAAACTCTTGTTCGGTTACAGGCAGGTTATCCACCTTATATCCTTCTAATTTTAAACATTTAAGTAAATTATATAAAGAAGGTACCGTTTCAAGACCTTGTGCAGTCAGTGTTTCATGTCCGGCTCCTTTAAAATAATAAATGGAAATTTTCTTTTCTGCATTTTTCTTCTTCTGAAGATCAACATAATTACGAACTATCTGCGTAAAGTTTCTCAATCGATCGGGGATTGCCTTAAACAAATATAATCCCTCCTCATCCATCTCTTGAGCATAGATAACATAAGGATAAATACCTCCGTCAAGTTCGGGCATTACAACACTTTGTGACATAAATCCACCAAACATTCCCATGGGGTCGTTCATCCACTCCTCGGTTGTTTGTAAAAGAGTAAGTGGCGCAAATAGTGGAATATTTCTCTCTTTTAACCACTCTACGGCAGCATCCGCTTGTCCCATCGCTAAACGGCCATGAGCATGATAGATTACTGCATTCGGTTTAATTTCTTTTAGAAAATCCAAACGCTTCGTTACAGAAGCAATGGGGTATACATTTAATCCTGCATTTTGCAAAGAAACAATCAGACTGTCCAGATTCTCTCTGTTCCCACTAAAAGGGTCATTAAATCCACCAACAATTGCAATTTTAGCTCCATCCTCCTGAAAGAAATTATTTTGTTTTAGGTATTCTTCATACGCTGAAACGGTTTTAAAAGCGGCCTCATCATCCAAATGATAGAGTACATCTGAAGCACTTGCTACAACAGAATCGGGCGTGGTTACAAAAAATGTTTTTTTATCAATATTTTGACGTATATAACGTGCCATATTCCGATAGTTTCTTTTATTTCCATTCGCTAAGTAACCCGAAACCATCTCTTTGGAAACACTATCCAAATTGCAAATATTATTTTCAGGGTTGGTTGCAGCATATACCATAATGGGGATATTTTTATCTGCAGTTCTTTGCAAAGCCTCACGTTGTTCATCAGAAATACTCAATCCCATTCCAAAAGCAAGTACGAAATCATAGCTTTTGAGTTTTGAAAATTCATCTATTGATAAAATCTCATAATCGACAAAATCATCTTCGTTCGCTTTTATGATACTGGTTGTTTGAAACTGCTGAAAGTTAAGCAAAACAATTTTTGTAGGAGAGGCCAAATTGTTCCAACCAAACCAACCTACTATTAAAAGTAGAATAAGAATAACAACAACTATTAATTTCTTTTTATTCATCGTTTTATTTTATTTATTAACCAGAACTAAAACAAGCTCTACTTAAAGAGTTGCTCAATATCTATTGAAACTCCAGCGGAAAAGGTTATGCCTGTGGTTGCAGGGGAATTATTGTAGTAATAAGAAGGAACATAATTAAATAGATTATCAGCAGACATCGTTAAGTTTATACCCTTCCATATCCGTTGCATCAGGGTTAGTTTACCCATAAAATACCCTGGATAAGTAACTCTTTTTGTTTCTTCATAGGATGTTACTGAAATATATTCGTCAGTTGTTAACTTAGATAAATAACGTCCATTCAATGCAATATTAAATCCATAGTTTTTCCAATTCTTACCATACTCTAGTCTAGCCGTAGCAGAATGTGGACGTGTACTTGAAACCTGTGGTTGTCCTTTTTTTATCTGCTCGTGGGTATAGTTATAAGATAAGTGAGCACCGATACCACAAGGGTATTTAGCCGATATGTTTGCATCAATTCCTTTAATGTATATTTTATCTATATTCATATACCTCATTCCATTTAATTCCTGATTCCATGAGGTGGTAATGCGATTTTCCACTTTATTATAATACCCTGAAAGAACTACATTATAAAAGCCATTCATATATTCTGCTGTCAATAACAGATTATGGCTAGACTCAGGCTTTAGTTGCGAATTTCCATAAATCATGAAAATACTTGCCATATCAAAATCCATATACATCTCCTTTAAGGTTGGAGCTCGAAAACCTCCCGAATACGATGCTCGTAAAGAACAATGATTAAACTTAAACATTAACCCCATTTTAGCTGAAACGTGATCAACTTTTGCCTCTGAAAAATAATCATAACGCAATCCGGCGATTAAACTGAACCAATCTATGGGATTTGAATCATACTGGATAAAGCCATCTGCAATATATTGTTTATTATTTCCGTTATTGGTAAATTGATAACTCATCAGGTAATCACGCATAAAATCACCTCCTACGGTTAGGGTATGCTTATCAGAAAAAGTATAGTTAAACAAACCCTTAACAGAATGCTGAACATTACTATAATTACGGACATCTGTTTTACTTGTTGGTATATAGCTACTTTTGTCGTACTGATCGAAAGCATAAGCTAACTCCAAGTCACTTTTATGATTAAAAACATATTCTCCTTTCAATCCTCCGCTAAAATCACGATAACGATCTTTACTCATTTTTTGGGAATCCCTTTCACGAAAGAAGTATCCAGCTCTACCAGTTAACTTAAACTGTTCATTCAGGGTGTATTGCATTCGCTCTTTTACATTCCACGTACGATTTGCATAAACTTTAGAAAAATCACCCTCATCATTCTTCATTCGATGTTCTCCGGTTTTTGTATGCTGAACATTAGTCATACTATTAAAACACCCCTTATTAAAACCAATAGATGTACCATATCGTTGGCTATTATGTTCTGCAATCCGAGCATTCACATTAACAGACCATGGTTCGGTACTTGTTTTACTAATCAGATTTACAACTCCTCCTACGGCATTAGATCCATAAAGAGAAGATGCAGCTCCTTTTACAATCTCTATACGTTCCACATTATCCAAGTTGAGGCGACTGTAATCAATATTATCTAAGGTTTCTCCAGCCAAACGCTCTCCATCAACCAAAAAGAGAACAGAATTTCCTCCAAATCCTTGCATATTTAATGAAGTTTGCTGATTCATGGAATAAGAAAACTCAATACCGGGTAATTCAAGCTGTAGCAATTCACCGATATGAGTCGCATCTGATTTCTTTATTTGATCTTGTGTAATCACTCGAGTAGCTATTGGAACATCTTTTAACAATCTTGGAGTGCGAGTGGCAGTTACCACCACTAAGTCTAAGTTTACGACCTCTTCTTCTAAGTAGAAATTTACCGAATTGGTTTTCTTGGTTTCCAACTCCTTATATTGAGTGGCGTATCCTAAATAAGATATTTTTAAGGTATATTTTTTATTGGCAGGTAAGTTCAATTCAAAATAGCCTTTCATATCTGTTGTAGTACCCACATTTGCCTCCTCCACTAAACTAACCACAACGCCTGGTAATCTATCTCCTACGGCATCATAAACCGTACCAGATATTACCCGATCCGTTGAAGCTTGAATCAGTAAAGAATAGCAGAACATCAGACACAACATTGTGATGATTTTTTGCATAATAATAAAATGGATAATAAATTATTTATATTTCAAAAGGATAAAGATATTCTATCATCATATATCCTTTATCTCCGGATGCATTCATGTATTTTTTTAGACGAAGAGCGGCAAATGTGCCATCTTTGAGTTTAACCATATAAACCCTATTCGACGGATAATAACTGGGAGGCATATTCTGAGTATCGACTTTCAACCATTTTGATAATTCCGAATTATAATACGATTCTACGTATTTTATGTTTCCTTGCATCATTCCGGACATATCAATAATGATTTGAGATGTAGTCCACTCATCTTTAACATAATCACCTTCCGGCACTTTCCCTGAAGACTTAAGTGATTTAAATCCAGAGAAATCCGTTTCAATGACAGATCCTTCATTGGTCTTTGCATCATACCGATGAATGGCAATATCCCACTCTTCAGGTTCTTGCATAGCTTCCTCTATCTTTGTTGAATCAATAGTAAGAGTATGAAAATTAATATAAGTCCATCGGGTATAACTTGTAGCATCTATATATATTGTGCCCGAGTTATTTGCTTCATTAATTTCAATAAAACCAAATTCCTCAACAGGCTCATCGTAGATGCCCTCTAAAACACCATTACAAGCCGAGAGTGATAAAAAGATCACTCCCGGTATAAGTAGATTAAAAAAAATAGACTTCATTTTTATTTCTTACCTTCAAAAACAGCTGTAATAGTATGTGGCATTTTTCCGGGTTTAATTGAAAATGTAATCTTTGCCTCATCCTTAGTTATAACTCCTTTAATTTCGCCAGTAATATTTACACCACCACTCGTAGTATCTATGTTCCCGGATAAAACAGAACTATTGTTTTCAGCGCTAGTAACTTTTACATCTGCAATAACAATATCCTCTAATTTCATTTCGCCCATTCCCATCGTAATGGCAAACCCGGCTAATGTAATTTGAGCCTTGTCATTATCCTGACTTTTAATGGTAACTTTACTACCTTCAACCGGATCCGGATTCAATCCACCTGCAGATAGATTTAATACTCCTTAATACACACCTGCAATAACATCAGCCATTGGAACCTCTCCAAGATTAAATGTAATGGTAACACCACCCATCACTGATGGAACCTTAAAAAGGAAAGAAACCGTTTTTTTATCTTTACTAATCGTCCCCTTTACCTCACAGTCATATTCTTTTTTAGATTCCTCACTCATACCCATTACCGTTTTACCCTTACCTTGGATACTATAGATATCACCGTTGACTGCTACTACCGCATCAGAAATTGTAAAAGTTCCCCACTTATTGGAAGCATAAGACACAGAACTTGTACCATCAGCATTCGCGGTTAATATTACGCTTTCGTCAGGAGTTGTCATAGGAATCTCCGTATACTTAAAATCGGCTAGGGTATAACCTTTATAGTTACCTTGGACATTTTCCGCTAAATTAACGATGGGATCCTCATTATCACTACTACATGATACCATGAAAAATAAAGCAAGAATTGCAAATACATTGAATTTTAATTTCATCTTTTTTCTTTTTATCAATTAAGTTGTTAATAGCATTTTAAAAGTACTTTTGCCCTTCTTACCTAAATTAAGACAAAGCTCCGCCCGTCAACAATGCTTCCTTTTTTCTCAAAAAACATTATTAACTTGCATAAAAAAGAACCATCCTTTTTAATTAGGGATAAGTTGTGCGGGATAGTATTTTCAATTGCAAATTTAGGCAACCCCTACTTTGTAGACAATACCTAATAATTGCCATAATGAGACTATTCAGTACCTAGAAATAAGTATAATTCCTATTAATCAATAGTAGATCATTGAACAAATCGAAATGGAGTTCCTCTCGTTTGCCCACAGGGAAAACAG
>CAZFXK010000050.1:0-16992 GCA_964522975.1 uncultured Bacteroides sp.
AATGCCAGGATTAATTGGAAAAAAAATCGGAATGACATCCGTTTTCAGTGCCGACGGTAAAAATGTACCGTGCACTGTTATCGAAGCTGGTCCTTGTGTTGTAACTCAGGTTAAAACCGTAGAAAAGGATGGTTACAAGGCTATTCAGTTGGGTTTCGGAGAGGCAAAAGAAAATCGTACTTCAAAGCCTAAGATGGGAACCTTCAAGAAAGCAGGCACAACACCAAAGAAGCACTTGGCCGAGTTCAAGTTTGACGAGGATTATAACCTCGGTGACACAATTACTGTTGAACTTTTCAACGGCGCTAAGTTTGTTGATATAGTAGGTACTTCTAAAGGTAAAGGTTTTCAAGGAGTTGTTAAGCGTCATGGTTTTGGTGGTGTTGGTCAGAGTACTCATGGTCAGGATGACCGTGCTCGTAAGCCGGGATCAATTGGTGCTTGCTCTTATCCAGCAAAAGTCTTTAAAGGCATGCGAATGGGCGGCCAAATGGGAGGCGATCGTGTTACTACATCAAATCTCCAGGTGTTAAAGGTAATTCCAGAACATAATCTTCTTCTTGTTAAGGGATCTGTTGCTGGATGTAATGGTTCAACCGTTTTAATTGAGAAATAATGGAAGTTAGCGTTTTAAATATCAATGGTCAGGAGACCGGAAGAAAGGTAACTCTGAATGAGGCTATCTTCGGAATTGAGCCTAACGATCACGTTCTCTATTTGGATGTAAAACAGTATCTTGCTGCTCAGCGTCAGGGTACAGCTAAGTCTAAGGAAAGAAGTGAACTTAATGGTTCTACTCGCAAACTTGGTCGTCAGAAAGGTGGCGGTGGAGCTCGTCGTGGTGATATTAATTCACCAGTACTTGTAGGTGGTGCCCGTGTATTCGGTCCTAAGCCACGTAATTATGATTTTAAACTTAACAAAAAAGTAAAAGTTCTTGCTCGTAAATCAGCTTTGTCTTATAAAGCACAGGAGAATGCTATTGTTGTTGTTGAAGACTTCAATCTAGATGCTCCTAAGACTAAAGATTTTGTAAATATTGCTAAAAATCTGAAAGTTGAGGGCAAGAAAGCACTTGTTGTTTTGTCAGAAGTCAATAAAAATGTATATTTGTCTGCTCGTAACTTACAGCGCACTGAAGTTTTGACAGCATCTACGCTCAATTCGTATAAAGTTTTGAATGCTGATGTTCTTGTTATTACAGAAAATTCGCTTAAGACTATCGACGGTATCTTTAATAAGTAAAATTAGGAGATTTAGATTATGGCATTTATAGTAAAACCATTGGTTACCGAAAAGATGACCAACATTACAGAGAAGAATCCAAACCGTTATGGTTTCGTTGTTCGTCCTGAGGCTAATAAACTCCAGATAAAGAAAGAGGTCGAGGGTCTGTATAATGTTACAGTAGTAGATGTGAACACAATCAAATATGCCGGTAAGCGCTCTAGTCGCTATACAAAGGCTGGTCTTGTAAAGGGACAGAAGAATGCGTTCAAAAAAGCAATCGTCACAGTAAAAGATGGCGATACAATTGATTTTTATAGCAATATTTAATAAAAAATGGCAGTACGTAAATTAAACCCGGTCACACCGGGACAAAGACACAAGGTTATTGGCACGTTCGAGGATATTACTGCATCCGTGCCAGAGAAGTCTCTCGTTTACGGCAAACGTTCTACTGGTGGTCGAAACAACACTGGTAAAATGACCGTTCGCTACATTGGCGGTGGCCACAAGCAGAAGTATCGTCTTATAGACTTTAAACGTGAGAAAGATGGTGTTCCAGCTGTAGTTAAATCTATAGAGTATGATCCGAATAGATCTGCTCGTATAGCTCTTCTCTATTATGCTGATGGTGAAAAACGTTACATTATTGCTCCTAATGGACTGCAAGTTGGTGCTAAGTTAATGTCTGGTGCAGATGCTGCTCCAGAAATAGGCAATGCGCTTCCTTTGGCAAATATTCCTGTTGGTACTGTAATTCATAATATTGAATTGCGTCCTGGCCAGGGAGCTTTGTTAGTTCGTTCGGCTGGTAATTTTGCTCAGTTGACTTCTCGTGAGGGCAGTTATTGTGTTATTAAGCTCCCTTCTGGTGAAACTCGCCAGATTTTGAGTGCTTGTAAAGCAACTGTAGGTAGTGTTGGTAATTCTGACCATGCATTGGAACAGTCTGGTAAGGCTGGACGCTCTCGTTGGTTGGGACGTCGCCCACACAACCGTGGTGTTGTTATGAATCCTGTAGATCACCCAATGGGTGGTGGTGAAGGTCGTCAGAGTGGTGGTCATCCACGTTCTCGCAAGGGCCTTTACGCTAAGGGTCTTAAGACACGTGCACCTAAGAAGCTTTCAAACAAGTATATTATCGAAAGAGCTAACAAATAATTAAAGAGTAAATTATGAGTCGTTCATTAAAAAAAGGTCCATATATCAACGTGTCACTCGAAAAGAAGATACTTGCAATGAATGAAAATGGCAAGAAGAGTGTCGTTAAAACATGGGCTAGAGCATCAATGATTTCCCCTGATTTTGTGGGACACACTGTTGCAGTTCATAACGGAAACAAATTTATCCCTGTTTACATTACTGAGAATATGGTTGGACACAAACTCGGCGAGTTTTCTCCAACACGCCGTTTCGGTGGTCATTCTGGTAATAATAAAAAGTAAGCGGGTTTAAACCATTTAAATTAAGATTAAATAATGGGAGCAAGAAAACATATAGCAGCTGAGAAAATAAAGGAAGCTCGCAAAAATCAGTACTTCGCTAAGCTGATCGGTGTACCTTCTTCTCCACGCAAGATGCGCTACGTTGTAGACATGATTCGTGGTATGGAAGTTAATCGTGCCTTTGGAGTACTAAGATTCTCAAAGAAGCAGGCTGCCGCAGATATTGAAAAACTACTGCGTTCTGCTATCGCTAACTGGGAGACAAAGAATGACCGTAAAGCTGAAGACGGTGAACTTTATATAAGTAAGGTCTTCGTTGATGAAGGCGTTACAATGAAACGTATGAGACCGGCACCACAAGGGCGTGGATATAGAATAAGAAAACGTTCTAACCATGTTACTCTTTTTGTTGATGCCAAAACTAATGACGAAAAATAATAAATAGAATGGGACAGAAAGTTAATCCAATAAGCAACCGACTTGGTGTTATCCGTGGTTGGGATTCAAATTGGTTTGGTGGCAAGGACTTCGGAGACAATCTCGTTGAGGATCAGAAAATCCGTAAGTATCTTAAGGAGCGTCTTGCAAAAGCAAGTGTTTCTCGTATTGTCATTGAGCGTACATTGAAACTTGTTACCATTACTATTTGTACAGCCCGTCCGGGTATCGTCATTGGTAAAGGTGGTCAGGATGTAGATAAATTAAAAGAAGAACTTAAAAAACTTTACAACAAGGATATTCAAATTAATATCTTTGAAGTTAAGAAACCAGAGCTAGATGCAAATATTGTAGCTAATAATATTGCTCGACAGGTGGAAGGTAAAATTTCTTATCGTCGTGCTATTAAAATGGCAGTTCAGAATACAATGCGTGCTGGTGCAGAAGGTATTAAAGTTCAAATTACAGGTCGTCTGAATGGAGCTGAAATGGCTCGTAAGGAAATGTTTAAAGAGGGACGTACTCCTCTGCATACATTCCGCGCAGACATCGATTACTGTGCAACAGAAGCCCTTACCAAAGTCGGTCTTCTTGGCATCAAAGTTTGGATTTGTCTTGGTGAGATTTACGGAAAACGTGATCTTACTCCTAACTTTGCTCAAGAGAAACAAAATGGTGGCCGTTCTAATGGAGGTCGTAATGGCCGCGGTAATCGTAAGAGAAACAATAACCGTTAAAAGTAGAAGCTATCATGTTACAGCCAAAAAGAGTAAAATATAGAAGACCTCAAGATGGGCGTGGTAATAAAGGCAACGCTCACAGAGGAACACAGCTGGCTTTTGGTTCATTTGGCATCAAGACTCTTGAAGCTAAATGGCTAGGCAGCCGTCAGATAGAGGCAGCTCGTGTTGCGGTAAATCGCTACATGAACCGTCAGGGACAAGTCTGGATTCGAATTTTCCCGGATAAACCAATTACAAGAAAGCCTGCCGATGTCCGTATGGGTAAAGGAAAGGGTGATCCTGCAGGATGGGTTGCACCTGTTACACCAGGTCGTATCCTCTTCGAAGTAGAGGGAGTTTCATTTGATATTGCCAAAGAGGCCCTTCGCCTTGCTGCACAGAAACTTCCTGTAAAGACAAAGTTTATTGTTAGACGTGATTTCGATAAAAACGCTTAAGCTATGAAGATTAATGAAGTAAAAGACCTCGATGCCAAGGCTTTGGCCGAGAAATTGGAAGCAGCAAAAGCTCAACTAAATCAGTTGAAGCTTAATCATTCAATTGCTCCACTTGAGAATCCATCACAGATTAAGGCTGCACGTCGTGATATTGCACGTCTCGAAACTGAACTTCGTCAGAGAGAACTTAATAAATAATAATGGTCCAGATGGAAACAAGAAATTTAAGAAAAGTAAGACAGGGTGTTGTCATCAGCAACAAAATGGATAAAACCATTGTTATTGCAGCAAAATTTAAGGAGAAGCACCCTATTTATGGTAAGTTTGTTCAGAAAACAAAAAAATACCATGCTCATGACGAGAAGAATGAGGCCAATGTAGGTGATACAGTAACTATCATGGAAACTCGTCCTCTGTCTAAAACTAAAAGATGGAGATTAGTAGAAATTAATGAAAAAGCTAAGTAATTTATGATACAGGCAGAATCAAAACTTACAGTATGTGATAACAGCGGAGCTCGTGAAGCTAAGTGCATCCGTGTACTTGGTGGTACAGGCCGTCGTTATGCAAGTGTTGGTGACGTTATCGTTGTTGCGGTACAGAACGTCATCCCATCAAGTGATTTGAAGAAAGGTGCAGTATCTAAGGCTTTGATCGTTCGTACAAAGAAGGAGATTCGTCGTGCAGATGGTTCTTATATCCGTTTCGATGACAATGCTTGTGTGCTGTTGAATAATGCGGGCGAACTTCGTGGTAGCCGTATTTTCGGTCCTGTAGCTCGTGAGCTTCGTGCAGTAAACATGAAAGTCGTTTCTTTGGCACCTGAGGTTCTTTAATATTAAAAGTTTAAAAGTAATGAGTAAGTTACATATTAAAAAAGACGATACAGTCGTTGTTATTGCCGGTTCAGACAAAGGCAAGACTGGTAAGGTGCTCAAGGTAATGGTTAGTGATAACCGTGCCATTGTAGAGGGCGTTAACATGGTCTCTAAGAGCACAAAGCCTTCAGCAAAGAATCCTCAGGGAGGTATCGTTAAGCAGGAGGCTCCTATTCATATCTCAAATTTGAGCTTGATCGACCCTAAAAGTAGTAAAGCTACTCGCATCAGTATAAAGCATGATGGCAAAAATGTGGTTCGCGTCGCTAAAAAGTCAGGGGAGGAAATCAAATAATGGATACAGCACAGTTAAAGAAAGTTTATAAAGATACAATTGCTCCTGCATTGCAGAAGCAATTTAGCTACTCTTCAACAATGCAGATTCCTGTTTTGAAGAAGATAGTTATTAATCAGGGACTTGGAGATGCAACACAAGACAAAAAAATTGTTGATGTTGCTGTTAATGAAATTACTGTAATTACAGGTCAGAAGGCTGTTGCAACATATTCTAAGAAGGATATTGCAAACTTCAAACTTCGTAAGAAAATGCCTATTGGTGTTATGGTAACACTTCGTGGAGAACGTATGTATGAGTTCCTTGAAAAACTTATCAGAGTTTCTCTTCCACGTATCCGTGACTTCAAGGGTATTGCAAGTAAGTTCGATGGTCGTGGTAACTACACATTGGGTATTACAGAGCAGATCATCTTCCCAGAGATTAATATCGATGAAATTGACCGTATCCAGGGTATGAACATTACCTTCGTGACTTCAGCTAATACTGATGAAGAAGGTTACGCTTTACTTAAGGCATTTGGTCTTCCATTCAAGAACGCTAAAAACGATTAAGGAATATGGCAAAAGAATCAATGAAAGCTCGCGAGGTTAAGCGTGCAAAGCTTGTAGCTCGTTACGCTGAAAAGCGCGCAGCTCTGAAAAAGATTATCGCTACTTCTGAGGATCCTGCAGAAGCTTACGAGGCAGCTCGTAAGCTTCAGGCTATCCCTAAGAATGCAAATCCTATCCGCCTTCACAACCGTTGCAAGATTACAGGCCGTCCTAAGGGATATATTCGTCAGTTCGGTCTTTCTCGTATTCAGTTCCGTGAAATGGCTTCTCAGGGCTTGATACCAGGAGTAAAGAAGGCAAGCTGGTAATTTATAGAAAAGAATTATTTATTTAATATTGTCGGGATTATCCCGATTAATTAAACATTTATATTTTATGACAGATCCAATAGCAGATTATCTGACAAGACTCAGAAATGCAATCATGGCTCATCACCGTGTTGTTGAAGTTCCTGCGTCTAACTTGAAGAAAGAGATTACAAAGATCCTCTTCGAGAAAGGGTACATCCTTAACTACAAGTTTGTAGAGGATGGTCCTCAGGGTTCAATTAAGGTTGCTCTTAAGTATGACCCAACTACAAAGCAAAACGCTATCAAGAGTTTGAAGCGTGTGTCTACACCAGGTCTTCGTAAGTACACTGGCTATAAAGACATGCCGAGAGTAATTAACGGATTAGGTGTAGCAATTATATCTACATCCAAAGGTGTAATGACTAACAAAGAAGCTGTTGATCTTAAGATTGGCGGTGAAGTTCTTTGCTATATTTATTAATTGGAGGATTGAATATGTCAAGAATAGGAAAATTGCCAATTAGTATTCCATCAGGAGTTACTGTTAACTTTGATGAAAAAGCAAATGTTGTTACGGTTAAAGGTGTCAAGGGTGAACTCACTCAGAAGATTGATCCTTCAATTAAATTTGAAAATAAGGATGGTCAGATAACATTCACTGTTGATGATAATAGTCCAGTTGATAGCAAGCAGAAACAGGCTTTTCATGGCTTGTATCGTTCTCTTGTAAACAATATGGTTATTGGTGTCAGTGAGGGTTATAAGAAGGTCTTGGAACTTGTAGGTGTAGGTTACCGTGTTTCTAATCAGGGGAATCTTATCGAGTTCTCACTTGGTTATACTCATCCAATCTTTATGGAACTTCCAGCAGAGGTTAAGGTTGAGACTAAATCTGAAAGAAATCAGAACCCAATTCTTACACTAGAGTCAGCAGACAAGCAATTGCTTGGACTTATATGTGCTAAAATTCGTTCTTTCCGTATGCCTGAACCTTACAAAGGAAAGGGTATCCTGTTCCAGGGTGAGGTTATTCGCAGAAAGTCTGGTAAGACAGCTGCTGCTAAGTAATTTTAATTGATTTTACGATTATGACAACAAAGAAAGTAGAAAGACGAATTAAGATAAAGTTCCGCATTCGTAAGAATGTAAATGGAACCGCTGAGCGTCCACGTCTTAGTGTTTTCCGCTCTAATAAGCAGATTTACGCTCAGGTTATTAATGATTTGACAGGTAAGACACTTGCTTCAGCTTCATCTCTTGGTCTTGAGACGATGGCTAAAGTCGATCAGGCAAAGAAGGTTGGTGCTCTTGTAGCTGAAAAGGCAAAGGCTGCAGGTATAGAAGCAGTTGTTTTTGACCGTAACGGATATCTCTATCATGGTCGCGTGCAGGCTTTGGCTGACGCTGCCAGAGAAGGGGGACTTAAATTCTAAACGATTATGGCAATGAATAAAGTAAAAGTAAATAGCGATGTTGAGTTGAAAGATCGTCTCGTTGCTATCAACCGTGTAACTAAGGTTACAAAGGGAGGTCGTACATTCACATTTGCTGCTATCGTCGTTGTTGGTGATGGCAAAGGTGTTATTGGATGGGGTCTTGGTAAGGCCGGTGAAGTAACAGCTGCGATTTCTAAAGGAGTTGAGTCTGCAAAGAAAAATCTAGCTAAGGTTCCAGTGCTCAAGGGTACAGTGCCTCACGAAGTAGAAGTTTCTTTTGGTGGAGCACAGGTGCTTTTAAAGCCTGCTGCAGCTGGTACCGGTCTTAAGGCCGGTGGTGCTATGCGTGCAGTATTGGAGAGTGCCGGTGTTACAGATGTTATTGCAAAGTCTAAGGGATCTTCTAATCCTCATAACCTTGTAAAGGCTACTATAGCAGCTCTTTCTCAGATGCGTGATGCATATACAGTTGCAGGCAACCGCGGCATTAGTATGGATAAAGTATTTAACGGTTAATAGGAAAAATACAATGGCAACAATAAAAATCAAACAGATAAAGAGTAAAATCGGTTATCCAGTTGATCAGAAGCGCACTCTTTTGGCTTTAGGTCTTCATAAGATATCTCAGGTTGTTGAAGTTGAAGATACTCCTAGTATCCGTGGTATGATCCGCAAGGTTCATCATCTGGTAAACGTAGTTGAATAATTAAAATTAAATCGATTATGAAATTAAATAATTTAACACCAGCTGAGGGCTCTACACATTCACGTCGCCGTATAGGTCGAGGTTCAGGTTCTGGATTAGGTGGAACTTCTACCCGTGGTCATAAGGGTGCTAAGGCTCGTTCTGGTTATAAGAGAAAGATTGGTTTTGAAGGAGGTCAGATGCCACTTCAGCGTCGTGTTCCAAAGGCTGGTTTTAAAAATATCAACCACAAGGAGTATCTTGCTGTAAATCTTTTAACACTTCAGGCTCTTGCAGATGCAAAGAGCTTGTCTAAGATTGGCATTGCAGAGCTTAAAGAAGCAGGTCTTACAAATGGTAAAGAACTTGTTAAGGTTCTTGGCAATGGTGAATTGAAATCAAAAATTGATGTTGAAGCAAATGCTTTCTCTAAGACTGCTGAAGAAGCAATAAAGGCAGTTGGTGGAAATGCAACTATAATCTAAGTAAATGAAAAAGTTTATTGAGACACTAAAGAACTGTTGGAAAGTAGAGGACTTGCGTCAGCGTCTCCTCATTACTATTCTATTTACGGCTATTTACCGTTTTGGGTCATTTGTCGTACTTCCAGGTATTAATCCGGCTATGTTGGACAAACTTCAGTCGCAAACCGCAGGCGGCTTAATGTCGCTTTTGGACATGTTCTCTGGTGGTGCATTTTCCAATGCGTCTATATTCGCACTTGGAATCATGCCATATATCTCAGCTTCTATTGTTATGCAGTTGCTTGCTGTTGCTGTGCCTTATTTTCAGAAGATGCAGCGTGAGGGTGAGAGCGGCAGAAAGAAGATAAACTGGTATACAAGAATCCTGACAATTGCAATATTGTTCTTTCAGGCTCCTGCATACCTTATGAACCTAAAGATGCAGGCTAGTCAGGCTCTGGCTACCGGCATCTCTTGGACTTCTTTTATGTTTACCGGCTCTATAATTCTGGCAGCAGGCAGTATGTTCATCCTTTGGTTGGGCGAGCGCATTACCGATAAAGGTGTTGGAAATGGAATCTCTTTGATTATTATGATTGGTATCATTGCACGTTTGCCTCAGGCATTCGTTCAGGAGGCTAGTTCTAGATTCACTGCTATTTCAGGTGGTGGTTTGGTCATGTTTATCGTTGAGCTTCTAATTCTTTATGCAGTTGTTTGTGCAGCAATCCTTTTGGTGCAGGGAACACGCAAAGTACCTGTTCAGTATGCTAAACGTCTAGTTGGAAATAAGCAATATGGTGGTGCCCGTCAGTATATCCCATTGAAGCTGTTTGCTGCTAATGTCATGCCGATTATCTTTGCTCAGGCATTGATGTTTATTCCATTGGCAATAGTTCAGTATCAGACAGAGAATTCTTCATGGGTGGTGCGCTCTTTGATGGATAACCGCAGCTTGTTGTATAATATAGTATATGTAGTATTGATAATTGCATTTACTTATTTTTACACGGCTATTACTTTGAATCCTACGCAAATGGCAGAGGATATGAAACGTAATAATGGGTTCATACCAGGTGTTAAGCCAGGTAAGGATACTGCTGAATATATAGACACCGTAATGTCTCGTATTACTTTGCCAGGTTCTCTTTTTATAGCATTGATTGCTATAATGCCAGCGTTGACTCGCTTCCTGAATGTTCAGGATGCCTTTTCTCAATTCTTCGGAGGTACATCTCTTTTGATTCTTGTTGGTGTGGTTATAGATACACTACAGCAAATAGAAAGTCATTTGATGATGCGCCATTATGATGGCTTGTTGAATTCAGGGCATACCCGTAATAATAATGGTGGCATTTCAGCATATTAATTTTGATCTGAGGAATGAAGATATTTCTTAAGACCGAAGATGAAATCAATCTGATGCGCAAGGCTAACCAACTTGTTGGTGCTACACTTGCGGAATTGGGAAAAAATATAAAGCCAGGAATAACGACTCTCCAGTTGGATAAGATTGCGGAGGAATTTATTAGAGATAATGGTGCAATACCAACTTTTAAAAACTTCCCTAATCCATTTGGAGAGCCTTTCCCAGCTTCAATCTGTACTTCAGTAAATGATATCGTGGTTCATGGTATTCCCAGTGATAATGTCATGTTAAAAGATGGAGATATAATTTCCATTGATTGTGGAACGCTTTTGGATGGATATAATGGAGATTCTTGCTACACATTCTGTGTAGGTGAAGTGTCTGCGGAAGTGAAGAAGCTTTTGGAGATTACAGAAAAATCTCTTTATTTGGGTATAGAACAGGCTGTTGCCGGTAAACATATAGGTGATATTGGAGCGACTATACAGGATTATTGTGAAAGTTATGGCTATGGTGTTGTCAGAGAACTTACAGGTCATGGAATAGGACGTGAAATGCATGAACCGCCTCAGATTCCTAATTATGGTACAAGAGGTAATGGTGTAATGCTTAAGGCTGGAATGTGTATAGCAATAGAGCCTATGATAACAATGTGTGACCGCAAGGTTTGGTTACTTCCTGATAAATGGAGTATTATTACTCGTGACAGGAAACCTGCTGCACATTTTGAACATACTATTGCAATACGAAAAGGCAAGGCTGAGATTTTATCAACGTTTGAAGGAATTGAACATAATAAGTAGAATTTAAAAGATGGCAAAACAATCCGCTATAGAGCAAGATGGAACAATCGTAGAGAGTTTATCAAATGCGATGTTTCGTGTAGAACTTGAAAATGGAGTTCAGATTATAGCTCATATCTCTGGAAAGATGCGTATGCATTATATAAAGATTCTTCCAGGTGATAAAGTAAAAGTTGAAATGAGTCCGTATGATCTGACCAAGGGCAGAATAGTTTTCAGATACAAATAAATTATCATATATATAGTATGAAGACAAGAGCATCATTAAAGAAACGTACACCCGACTGCAAAATCGTTCGTCGTAAAGGTCGTTTGTTCGTTATCAACAAGAAAAACCCTAAGTTTAAAATGCGTCAGGGTTAAAGTTAAAAAAGTGCAAATGTTCGGCTAAAAGAAATTTTATTGTTACTTTTGCACATTCTTAACAAGAAAAGTTTTTATTAAATTAATTTTTTATTCATTTTAAAAAATGGCAATAAGAATTGTTGGAGTAGATTTGCCCCAGAATAAGCGTGGCGAAATCGCATTGACTTATATCTATGGTATAGGTCGAAGTAGTTCAGCAAAGATATTGGATAAGGCCGGCGTGAGCCGCGACCTGAAGGTCAGCGATTGGACTGATGATCAGGCAGCTAAAATCCGTGAAATTATCGGCGCTGAATTCAAAGTTGAAGGTGATCTTCGTGGTGAGATCCAAATGAATATCAAGCGACTGATGGATATTGGTTGCTATCGTGGAGTTCGTCATCGTAACGGTCTTCCTGTTCGCGGACAGAGTACTAAAAATAATGCTCGTACCCGTAAGGGAAAGAAGAAGACTGTTGCTAATAAGAAGAAGGCTACTAAGTAATTTTAAAGGAAATTAATTATGGCAAAGACAAAAGCAACATCTAAGAAAAGAAACGTAAGAGTTGACGCTATTGGGCAGCTTCACGTTCATAGTTCATTTAATAATATCATTGTATCTTTAGCAAACAGTGAAGGTCAGATTATCTCTTGGTCTTCAGCTGGTAAGATGGGATTCCGTGGTTCAAAGAAGAATACTCCTTATGCAGCTCAGATGGCAGGTGAGGATTGTGCAAAGACAGCTTTCGAATTAGGTCTTCGTAAGGTTAAGGCTTATGTGAAGGGTCCGGGTAACGGTCGTGAATCAGCAATTCGTGCGGTTAATGCAGCAGGTATTCTAGTTACAGAAATTGTTGATGTAACTCCATTGCCACACAACGGATGCCGTCCTCCAAAGCGTCGTAAGGTATAATTTTGATATTAATTTAAAAAGCACATTTTTATTATATTATGGCTAAGTATATAGGTCCGAAATCTAAAATTGCACGTCGATTTGGTGAACCAATTTTCGGCGCAGACAAAGTTTTGTCCAAGAGAAACTTCCCTCCTGGACAGCATGGCAATAACCGTCGCAGAAAGATGTCTGAGTATGGTGTCATGTTGGCAGAGAAGCAAAAGACTAAGTACACTTATGGTGTTCTTGAGCGTCAGTTCCGTAATATGTTCGATAAGGCAGCTAAGGCCGAAGGCATTACAGGTGAAGTTCTTCTTCAGTATTTGGAGAGCCGTCTGGATAATGTAGTGTTCCGTCTTGGTATAGCTCCTACTCGTGCTGCAGCTCGTCAGCTTGTTGGACACAAGCACATCGTTGTAGATGGCAAGGTTGTAAACATTCCATCTTATTCTGTAAAACCAGGTCAGATAGTAAGTGTACGTGAAAAGGCAAAGTCTCTTGAAGTTATCGAGGCTGCACTTGCCGGTTTCAATCACAGCAAATATCCTTGGTTGGAGTGGGATGAAAATTCAAAGAGTGGTAAGTTTCTGCATAAGCCAGAGCGTGCCGACATTCCAGAGAATATTAAGGAACAGTTAATCGTTGAGTTGTACTCTAAACAATAAAAATCATTGAATTAATGGCGATATTAGCATTTCAAAAACCTGATAAAGTTGTAATGCTGGAGGCTAATGACAAATTCGGAAAATTCGAATTTCGTCCTCTTGAGTCTGGCTTTGGTGTTACCATTGGTAACGCTTTGCGCCGCATTCTCCTTTCATCTCTTGAGGGTTATGCCATCAATACCATCCGTATAGGTGGTGTTGAGCATGAGTTCTCTTCTGTACCTGGTGTAAAGGAAGATGTTACCAACATTATCTTGAATTTGAAGCAAGTAAGATTCAAGCAAGTAGTAGAAGAATTCGAGAACGAGAAAGTTAGTATCACCGTAGAGAATTCTACAGAATTCAAAGCCGGTGATATAGGTAAGTATCTGACTGGATTTGAAGTGTTAAACCCTGATTTGGTGATTTGTCATTTAGATGCCAAAGCTTCAATGCAGATAGATCTTACAATCAATAAAGGTCGCGGATATGTTTCAGCTGATGAAAACCGTGAATTCTGCACTGATGTAAACGTTATTCCAATCGATTCTATCTACACCCCTATCCGCAATGTCAAATATTCAGTAGAGCCATATCGTGTTGAGCAAAAGACCGATTATGACAAGCTGGTTATTGAAGTTACAACGGATGGTTCCATAAATCCAAAGGATGCCCTTAAGGAAGCTGCAAAGATTCTGATTTATCATTTTATGTTGTTCTCTGACGAGAAGATTACACTAGAATCTCCGGACCAGGAAGGCAATCAGGAATTTGATGAAGAAGTTCTTCACATGCGTCAGTTGCTTAAGACCAAGTTGGTTGACATGAACCTTAGTGTTCGTGCTCTTAATTGTCTTAAGGCTGCTGATGTAGAGACTTTGGGTGATCTTGTTCAATATAATAAGACCGACCTTCTTAAGTTCCGTAACTTTGGAAAGAAATCGCTTTCAGAGCTTGATGATTTGCTCGAGAGTATGAATCTGTCTTTTGGAACCGACATTTCTAAGTATAAACTGGATAAGGAATAAATTCCTAGTCCTCTAAACAAGTAAAACAAAATGAGACATAATAAGAAATTTAACCATCTAGGTCGTACTGCATCTCATCGTGACTCAATGCTAGCAAATATGGCAGTGTCATTGATTATGCACAAAAGAATCACTACGACTCTTGCAAAGGCTAAGGCCTTGAAGAAGTATGTAGAGCCACTTATTACTCGCTGTAAGGAAGATACCACAAACTCTCGTCGTGTTGTATTCCGTTATTTGCAGAATAAGGAAGCTATTAAAGAACTCTTTGGAGAGGTTGCAGCAAAGGTGGCTGAACGTCCTGGAGGCTATACTCGTGTAATCAAGCTTGGCGCTCGTCAGGGTGACGCAGCTCAGGTTGCTTTCATTGAACTTGTTGACTTCGATGAGAATATGGCTAAGACTACAAAGGCAACAGCAAAGAAGACTCGTCGTAGCCGCAAGGCTGCTCCGAAAGCAGAGGCTCCAGTAGAAGCAGCTGCAGCAGAGGAAGCTTCAAAAGCTGAGACTCCAAAAGCAGAGTAATTAATACAGATTATTACATCTCTTTAAATAGAAAGCGCAGTGCATTTTTTGCATTGCGCTTTTTTTGGTACGCCCAGCATGGGCGTAATCTCATGGGTGAAAATCCCTAATGAGCCATAATAGTGGAAATCATCTAGCCAATAGCAATGGTGTCCATAGCTAGTTGATTACTATAGTAAAGTTTATCGTCAGTAGAGAATCGTCGTATACAAAATGGTACGTACGGTGATGAGAGATCGAAAATTAGGGATTTTCCCATGTTATTTAGGGGAAATATACTTTTTGCAATTCATAAATATTTATATCTTTGCAGTATGAATATTTAAATAGACTTGATTATGAAAAAAAGTTTAGTTTTAACAGCTAGTGCAATCTTGTTGTTTGCAAGTTGTGAAAGTTATACGGGAGTAGGAGCATACGCGGGAACTTCTTTGGGCTCAATATTGGGAAGTGCTATTGGTGGTATATCCGGAGGTCCTCGTGGCTCAGATATAGGTACGGTAGTCGGTATGGCTGGTGGCGCTGTTGTTGGGGCTGCAATTGGTAATATGGCAGATCAGAAAAGAGCTTCAGACTTAGAACAATATGGACAGGAATGCGAATCCGGTCAGTCTGCAACTCGTCAACGTCACAACACCACTCAGTATGGTGATGATTCTGTTTATAATTCTTCTTCATCAGATAGTGGTTTTGATGATAGTAATTCTGGTGATGATAGGATTTATGACTTCAATGGAAGCGATTATACTTCAAATACCACCACTCAAGAAGCTACAACCAAGATGCCGGATCATATAAATGCTGCAGATTTGTCAGGTCGGTTGTCATATACCCCTTCCATCGAAATTCGTAATGCTCGCTTTATAGATGACAATAATGATGGCGTTATCCAGAGAAATGAGATAAGCAAAGTTATATTTGAGGTTGTGAATATAGGAAGTCAGACGCTTTATGATGTTCAGCCTACAGTTATAGAAGCTACAGGCAACAGACATATATTTATCAGTCCAAGTATTCATGTAGAGAAGATTATGCCGGGAAAAGGCATTCGATATACTGCGATGATAAAGGCAGACAACAGACTGAAAGATGGAAGTGTAAAGATTTGTGTTTCAGTATTGCAAGGTGATAAGGCTATGTCAAAGGTCTCTGAGTTTAATATACCTACAAAAAAATAAAATTATAATTGATATTACTTGAAAATTAAGTAAATTCATATTATTATATTAGAAATATATATTATGAAATACGGAATTATCGGAACAGGTGCCATTGGCGGGTATTATGGAGCAAAACTGGCAAAAGCGGGATTTGACGTGCATTTTTTGCTTCATCGTGATTATGATTATGTGATGGAGCACGGATTACAGGTGAATTCGTGTAGAGGCAACTTTCATTTAGATAGAGTGAATGCCTATAATGAAGTTTTGGATATGCCAAAATGTGATGTTGTCATAGTGGCATTGAAGACCGTTAATGAGTCATTGCTCCGTACGCTCCTTCCGCCATTGCTAACTTCTCATACTATTGTTCTTCTGATACAGAATGGAATCGGTGTAGAGGAAGATGTTCAAAAAATGTTTCCAGATACTTTTCTGGCTGCAGGCTTGGCTTTTATATGTTCAGCCAAGATAAGTCCTGGTGTTATTGATCATCAGGATTATGGTTCCATAAATATTGGTAATTACAGTTGTCGGGATGAAGATAACTTTACTTTATTGTTGTCTGATTTAAAGGCAGCAGAAGTAGAATGCCATGCCGTGGAGTATAATGAAGCCAGATGGCAAAAGGCCGTGTGGAATATGCCATTTAATGGAATGACGGTTGCTCTTGATACTGAAACAGATAGATTACTGGCAAATCCATTTACAGAAAAGCTTATTTATGATTTGATGATAGAGGTTATAGAGGCTGCTAACGCATGTGGAGTTAACACTCTTACGCATGAATTTGCCAATCGTATGATAGATATGACAAAGGCCATGACACCATATTCTCCAAGTATGAAACTTGATTATGTGTATCATCGGAGTATGGAAATTTATTATCTGTATACTCGTCCTATTGAAATTGCAAGAGCTGCCGGTTATGAAATGAAGAAACTATCTATGCTTGAAGCTGAATTGCGATTCTTGGAAGAAAAGAATTTAAGATAGAATCAGTACAAGCACTGTGTACTGCGAATATATACGCAATATATTCACAGTATGTATGCAGTGTATTCATTGTATATAGGCTTTGTAGTAAGAATACAGAAATCATGTATGATTTTCTGTACTCATAGTACAAAAATCTGATAAGCAGATTTTAATATGTATAAACCTCTCCGGTCATAGATGCGTGTCCATCACTGAACACTCCACCGGATTTACTCTGCTGAGTCAGTACAAGAACAATGCATCCACCTCTTTCTGCTGCAGTTTTACGTATTTTCTTTAATGTCTTTTCACTAAAATGTCCACCTGTTATAGAGAAAGACCATGTACCACTG
>CAZFXK010000051.1:0-16732 GCA_964522975.1 uncultured Bacteroides sp.
AAGTCGCAATTATGGCAAATCATAAATCTTCTATAAAAAGAATAAGACAAGAGCATAAAAGAAAACTTCACAATAGATATTATGCTAAAACCATGAGGAATGCTGTGAAGGAACTTAAAGAAACTACTGATAAAGCAGAAGCGACAGCAATGTTACCCAAAGTAACAAAATTGATTGACAAAGTAGCACAGAAAAACGTGATACATAACAGCAAGGCTAGCAATCTAAAATCGCAAATAGCTAAGCATGTTAATCAATTAGAAGCATAACGAGATACGTTTTATCGATACTTATTATAAAGCTTAATCATTTTATTGATTAAGCTTTTTTTATCTAATAGCCCATCATCATCCCCATAAAAATTCCCCTTAAATACACGATCTTAAATCCCCTTTCCAAATAAGAGCCAATTCGTTTATTTATAGAAGTTTCCAACCCTTTTAAGTATGAAATAAGACACTCAATTATACCTTCAAATTGAGAGAAATTTAGTATCTTTGTATGTTACAAAATATAGAGGAGAAAACTATGACTGAAGAGCAAATTCAGAATAACAACAAAGATTATTCAGCCCAAGACATTCAAGTCTTAGAGGGCTTGGAAGCTGTTAGGAAACGGCCAGCAATGTACATTGGCGACACAGGTACTAAAGGTTTACACCATTTAGTTTATGAGGTTGTCGATAATGCCATTGATGAAGCTTTAGCAGGCTATTGCGACCAAATAGTGGTCATCATTAATGAGGACAACTCAATAACTGTACAAGATAATGGACGGGGTATTCCGATTGATTTCCACGAGAAGGAACAAAAATCAGCACTTGAGGTTGTAATGACTGTTCTGCATGCGGGGGGTAAATTTGACAAAGGATCCTACAAGGTTTCAGGAGGTCTTCATGGAGTTGGGGTTTCCTGTGTGAATGCTTTATCCGAACATATGACTTCGGAGGTTTTCAGAGATGGAAAGACCTATATACAAGAATATAAACAAGGCAAGCCCATATACGAAGTCAAAGAGGTTGGATCAACGGACATTACTGGTACACGGCAATCGTTTAAACCGGACAGAACCATCTTTACTGAGTTAGAGTACAAATATGAAACTTTAGCAACTCGTTTAAGAGAACTTTCTTTCCTCAATGCAGGATTAAGAATTGCTTTAACGGACAAAAGGGTACAGAATGAAGAGGGAACCTATAAAACTGAAGTCTTCTACTCAGAAGATGGTCTTAAAGAGTTTGTACGTTTCATTGAGTCTTCAAGAGAACATTTAGTTAATGATGTTATATACATAAATACAGAGAAGCAAGAAGTTCCAATTGAAGCTGCTATAATGTATAACACTTCTTATGTTGAAAACATTCATTCGTATGTGAATAACATTAATACAATTGAAGGGGGAACTCACTTAGCCGGATTTAGAAGAGCACTTACTCGTACTTTACGCAAATATGCTGAAGACAATAACATGCTTGACAAAGTTAAAGTTGAAGTAAGTGGTGATGACTTCCGTGAAGGATTAACAGCAGTACTTTCAATTAAAGTTGCCGAACCTCAATTTGAAGGACAGACCAAAACCAAGTTGGGTAACACTGAAGTCAGTGGAGCAGTAGATCAAGCCATAGGGGAAGGATTAACCTATTATTTGGAAGAACATCCTCGTGAAGCTAAGATCATCATTGAAAAGGTCATTCTAGCAGCAACTGCTCGTCATGCAGCTCGTAAGGCAAGAGAAATGGTACAACGCAAATCACCTTTAACTGGTGGCGGGTTACCCGGTAAGCTAGCTGATTGTTCCAACAGAGATCCTGAAAAATGTGAAATCTTCTTAGTCGAGGGGGATTCTGCAGGTGGAACAGCGAAACAAGGTAGAGATAGAGCCTTTCAAGCCATCCTTCCATTAAGAGGGAAAATATTAAATGTTGAGAAGGCCATGTATCATAAGGCACTCGAGAGTGAAGAAATACGTAATATATATACTGCTCTTGGAGTTTCCATAGGTACAGAGGAAGATCATAAAGAGGCGAATTTAGAAAAACTACGTTATCATAAAATTATTATAATGACTGATGCCGATGTTGACGGATCGCATATTGATACATTACTAATGACTTTTTTCTTCAGATATATGCCTCAGATTATAAAAAATGGCTACCTTTATATTGCTACTCCACCTCTTTACTTATGTAAAAAAGGAAAGGTAGAAGAATATTGTTGGACTGAAGAACAAAGACAACAGTTTATTGATACCTATGGTGACGGAACAGAAGGATCTGTACACATTCAGAGATATAAAGGTTTGGGAGAAATGAGTTCAAACCAACTCTGGGAAACAACAATGGACCCTGATAATAGATTATTGAAGCAGGTTACTATTGATAATGCTGAAGCTGATCATGTCTTTTCCATGTTAATGGGAGAAGATGTAGGTCCCAGAAGAGAGTTTATTGAAGAGAATGCAACATATGCGAATATTGACGCATAATTATTAATTATCCCTCACATCTTACAACGAGGAAGAGCTAAATAAAAGATTGAAAATTAATTATTTAGCTCTTTTTTCTTTAAATAACTCTATATTAAAGGCTAACAACATATAATATTACTAACCCCATAAAAGATTAACTATATATAAACTAAAAACACACTTATTTATTTTTCTAATTATTCTTACTTCTGCCACAATAAGCTCGTGTATCTCAAACAAAAATCAGACAAAAGTAACTTCTCCGAATGGTAAAATAGAAATTCAAACTGCTGAAATTAATGGCAATTTGTATTATCAAATAAAAAGAGAGGGTACAATCTTAATTGAGAATTCATTGTTAGGGTTTAAACTAAAAGAAGGAGATCTAACAAATAACCTTAAGGTTATAAAAACTCAATACTCAACAGAAGATAGCTCTTGGGATCAACCTTGGGGCGAAGAAACCTCGGTGCACAACCACTATAATCAAATGAGAGTTTCTGTTGAAGAACAACTCAACAAAATAAAATTCGATCTGGTTTTCCGAGCCTTTGATGATGGCATCGGGTTTCGATATGAGTTCCCCACACAGGACAACCTAAATGAATTCACAATTTTGGATGAATACACGGAGTTTAATTTTGCAAAAAACCACAAGTCATGGTCTATAGATTATAACACTCAATACTATGAAGGAATATATGAAAATAAATATTTAAGTGAAATAGATACGGTATCTACCCCTTTAACCTTAGAATCCGATGATGGACTATTCATGGCCTTACATGAAGCAAACCTCACAAATTATGCTTCTATGAATGTTGTGTCAACTGAAGGAACAAGTAAATTGAAAACCTATCTAACCCCTTGGTCAACGGGTGAAAAAGCATTCCTAAATACACCAAGTGTAACTCCCTGGCGAACATTAATCATTACTGACAGTGCGGGAGATTTACTTTTATCACGTATCATGCTTAATCTTAATGATCCATGTAAGATAGAAGATTTATCGTGGATTTCTACCGGACGATATATTGGTATTTGGTGGGGAATGCATACCAAAGACTATACTTGGCATATTGGACCAAAACACGGAGCTTCAACAGAAAACACCATTCGATATATCGATTTTGCAGCTGAACACGACTTTCAGGGCGTTTTAGTGGAAGGTTGGAACAAAGGATGGGATAATTTTAATTTTAGCTTCACTGAATCTTATCCGGATTTTGACTTAAAGAAAGTCACAGAATACGCAAAAGAGAAGGGTGTTATGTTATTAGGCCATCATGAAACAGCTGGTAATGTAGAAAACTACGAGAAACAAATGGAAGAAGCATTCCAACTTTATCAAGAGCATGGCGTTCATTTTGTAAAAACAGGATATATTGCACATCTTTTAAACGCCAAAGAGCTTCATGGTAGCCAGTTTGGGGTGCAACATTATAGAAAAGTAATTGAATTGGCTGCTAAACATCAAATCATGATTGACAGTCATGAACCAATTATGCCTACCGGACTACAACGAACTTATCCAAACTTGATGACTCAGGAAGGAGTCAGAGGGCAAGAATGGGATGCAGCATATGTAGACATAGGAGGAGGAAATCCACCAAGTCACACTACCATCCTTCCTTTTACAAGAGGATTAGCCGGACCTATGGACTTTACTCCCGGTACATTTAAGTTTGAAAATCCTGCCTTTCCAAATGCCAGAGTTTGGACTACACTAGCAAAACAACTGGCTTTAGGAGTGGTATTATACAGTCCATGGCAAATGGCTTCTGATAAAATTGAAAACTATAAAGATAATCCGGCTTTTGAATTTATTACCTCCTGTCCTACTAATTGGTCAAAAACAGTAGTACCTCACGCTAAAATAGGAGAATATGTAACTATTGCACGAAAAGACAGAAATTCTGATGACTGGTATGTAGGATCCATAACTAATGAGAATAGTAGAACATTATCGCTACCCCTTGATTTTTTAGATTCCAATGCAACCTATAAAGCAAAACTATTTATAGATGGGAGCAATGCAGATTACAAAACCAATCCCTACCCCATTCTTATAGAAGAAATAGAGGTTACTGCTGATTCAATCCTTGATTTAGACTTGGCAACGAGTGGAGGCGCTGCCATTATTCTAACTAAACAATAACGAACTTTAATTATTCCAATAGGTCTGGGACCGATAACCCAAAGGTCTGGGTTAAACAGAGCATGAATCCCAGACCAACAAGAGGTCGGTCTGGGAGCAAAAACAAGCAAAGCCGTACACAAAAAATGTATACGGCTTTGCTTGTTTTTATATAGCTACACTCAACTAAATAATTCCTTGTTTTTTTAATTCATCTCCAATGCCAAGTAATTCATCATACCACGCCTCCCCATATTTTCTAATTAGAGGCTCTTTAAGAAACTGATATAAAGGGATACGTTTTTGCCTTCCTTTATCTATTGCTCCCTGACAAATGGGCCACCGATGATAATTAATAAACTCATAAGAACCGGAACGATGAATCCGCACAGGATATAGATGACATGAAATAGGTTTATAAAATGAAGTCTTACCTTCTCTATATGCTTTTTCTATAGCACAATAACAAATGGCATTCTCATCGTAACAAGTAAACACGCAATCTTTACCATCTACTATAGATGTAACCAAATCACCATCAACATCAGAATAGACTACACCCTCTTGATTAATGAGCTCTTTAGCAGAAGCAGAAAGATCATTCCACACAACAGGTAATATTTCTTTTAACTGCTCTACCTCTTCTTTTTCTACGGGAGCACCTGCATCACCCTCTACACAACAGATTCCTTTACAATGCGATAAATCACACATAAAGTACTCTTTAAATAAATCTATGGTTACTATTACATTTCCTATTTCTATCATCTCTTCTTTTTAATGTAAAAAGATGCTCTTACAATAATTTGTAAGAGCATCTTTGAATTGAGTTTCAACGAATACTCCTTAAATCAAAGCTTTTCCTGTCATCTCTTCAGGTTGCTCTAAACCCATTATCTTCAAAATAGTTGGGGCTACATCAGCCAAACGACCGTTATTTACTTTAGCCTCTTTATTTTCGGTTACATAAATACAAGGAACAGGATTTAAAGAATGTGCTGTATTAGGAGTACCGTCGCCATTTAATGCATGATCCGCATTCCCATGGTCGGCTATTACAATAGCTTCATATCCATTCTTTTTAGCCGTTTCTATGGTATCTTTAAGACAAGCATCAACAGCAATAACTGCTTTTTCAATCGCTTCATAAACCCCTGTATGTCCCACCATATCTCCATTGGCATAGTTCACAACAACAAAGTCGTATTCCTGCTTATTTAAGGCCTCAACCAACTTATCTTTCACCTCATAAGCACTCATTTCGGGCTTTAAATCATAAGTCGCAACTTTTGGAGAAGGGACTAAAATACGATCTTCCCCATTAAAAGGTTCTTCACGCCCTCCATTAAAGAAGAAAGTAACATGAGCATATTTCTCCGTTTCTGCCATGTGAAGCTGTTTTAACCCCTTAAAAGATATGTACTCACCCAATGTGTTCTCTACGTTCTCTTTATCAAAAAGAATATGCAACCCTTTAAATTCAGCATCATAGGGAGTCATAGTATAGTACTGTAAGTTAGGAATCGTTTTCATTTCAAACTCCGGCATATCTTCCTGAGTTAATACAATAGTTAATTCTTTAGCTCGGTCGTTACGGAAATTAAAGAAAATAACTACATCCCCTTCTTCAACCTTACCATTGACAGTAGAATTCACGATAGGCTTCATAAATTCATCTGTAACTCCATCTGAATAAGACTCTTCAACAGCTTTAACCATATCTGTTGACTCTTTTCCTGCACCATGTACAAGTAAATCATAAGCCTCTTTCACACGTTCCCATCTTTTATCTCTATCCATGGCATAATAACGACCAATGATTGAAGCTATGTGTGCTGAGGTTTCATTACACTTTTCTTCCAGCTCTTTTATAAATCCTTTTCCACTTTGAGGATCAGTATCACGACCATCCATAAAGCAATGAACAAAAGTTTTATCCAAGCCATAATCTTTAGATAAATCACAAAGCTTAAATAAATGATCTAACGAACTATGAACTCCGCCATTAGAAACCAAACCCATTAAATGTAGTTTTTTATTGTTTTCTTTAGCATAAGTATAAGCAGCAACAATTTCCGGGTTCTGAGCTATGGAATTATCCTCACAAGCCTTATTTATTTTCACTAAGTCCTGAAAAACAACACGTCCTCCACCAATGTTAAGGTGACCAACCTCAGAGTTTCCCATTTGTCCATCAGGAAGCCCCACATTCTCTCCACTAGCTTGTAGCTCAGAATGAGGATAGCTATTCACCAAATAATCCCAATATGGAGTTGGCGTATTATAAATAACATCAGCTTTACTTTTATCTCCTATTCCCCATCCATCAAGAATTACTAAGAGTGCTTTCTTCTTCATATTTCTAATATTATATTGTTTAAAACTTTTTTATTTATACTATTAACAATTTATCCGTCACAAAGTTACTAAAAACAAAGATATAAGTTTATTATGAAGCATTTAAAACTGAAAAGAGAGCTGTTTTTCATCCCCTAATAAATTAAAACTCGTGCGATGATATGGAGTCACCCCCAACTCTTTAATCGCTTCTCTATGTTTTCTTGTAGGATAACCTTTATTTTTATTCCAATCATAGTAAGGATATAACGTGTGTAGCTCTTTCATATAATCATCACGATACGTCTTTGCCAAAATAGATGCAGCAGCTACCGAAAGATAGGTAGCATCTCCTTTTACTATCGTTGAATAAGGTATCTCTTTATAAGGTTTAAACCGATTCCCATCAATTAATAAATATTCCGGTTGCACTTTTAACTGATCCAAAGCGCGATGCATAGCTAATATGGAGGCATTTAGAATATTGATCTCATCAATTTCTTGCGGACTGACTTGTCCAACACTCCATGCAATGGCTTCTTTCTGAATTATTATCCGCAGAGCATCCCTTTTTTTTTCTGTCAGCTTTTTAGAATCGGTAAGTATTTCATTTTGAAAATCAGCAGGAAGAATTACTGCAGCGGCAAAAACAGCACCAGCCAAGCAACCTCTTCCGGCCTCATCACATCCGGCCTCAATCAAATTTCCTTCATTAAATCTAGCTAATAACATCTTATTATATGATATAAAAAAGCGGTGTATAGATTTTACTATTCCATCACCGCTTTCTTTATTTTTTTGCTTATATACAGCTTAAATTATTCCACTTTACTCAGAATATATTGATCGGCTAATTCACCATCAACAAATTCTTTATTAGCATTTAAACGAGTAGCTTTATTCTCCCCTATAAAGTAATATTGAGCCTCTTCATCCCCATCAAAAGTTAAAGTCATATATCCTTTTTCCAAAGTATAAGTTCCTTTTCCCTCAATGGTAGAATCACGCTCAATGTAAACTGAAGTCAAATTAAATGTACCATCGTCGTTAATAACTAACGTTGTTTCTATTCCGGGACAATCTGCTGCAGGTAATGTACCTTTATAAACTCCCCAATAATCTAAAGAATTTTCAGCATAATGACCATCATCCACTATTTCTACAGACTCAATCACCTCTTCTTCGGCAGCTTGCTGTTTTTTTGCTCCACCAGAACAAGAAGCAACAGCTACCATTAATATCAATAAAAATAAGTTCTTTTTCATAATTACAAATTTCTTATATTAAAACATTTTTAGAACCTTCTTAATACCTTCCACCAAAACATCCACCTCTTCTTTGGTATTATACAATGCAAAAGAAGCTCTTACAGTACCTTCTATTCCGTAACGTTCCATCAATGGCTGAGCGCAATGATGACCGGTACGTACAGCAATACCTAATCGATCGAGCAATGTTCCCAAATCAAAAGGATGAATATCTTTCACCAAAAAAGAAATCACACTACTCTTTTCCCTTGCTTCACCATAAATGCGAAGCCCTTCAATCTCTTTCAACCGTTGGGTAGCATAGACTAGTAACTCATTTTCGTGTTTTTCGATATTATCTAAACCTAAAGATTCTACATATTCCAGTGCTTTCGCCAGACCTGTGGTTCCGACGTAATTAGGGGTACCTGCTTCAAATTTAAATGGAAGTTCATTAAAGGTAGTTCCCTCAAAACTTACATGTTGAATCATCTCGCCCCCACCTTGATAAGGAGGCAAGCGATCTAACCATTCTTCTTTACCATACAAAACACCTACTCCCGTTGGGCCATAAACCTTATGTGCGGAAAAAGCATAAAAATCAGCATCCAAATCTTGTACATCGATTTGAAGATGAGAAATAGATTGTGCTCCATCTATCAATACGGGAATATGATCCGCATGTGCCCTATCAATAATCTTTTTTATAGGATTTATGGTACCTAAGACATTGGAAATATGAACAACAGAAATCAGTTTTGTGTGTTTTGAAATTAATTTTTCAAAAGCATCCAAATCTAATTCTCCTTCATCTGATATGGGAATAACCTTCAGTTTTACACCTCTATTCAGTTCCAAAAGTTGCCAAGGAACAATATTACTATGATGCTCCATGGCAGAAACAATAATCTCGTCACCCTCTTTTAAGAAAGCCTGCCCAAAAGTAGTGGCCAACAAATTAATAGAACCTGTTGTTCCCGGCGTAAAAATAATTTCATTCACACTTTTCGCATTGATAAAAGCACGGGTTACTTCACGAGAAGCCTCGTGTAACGCAGTCGCTTTTTGCGATAAGTAGTGTACTCCTCTATGTACATTTGCATTACAAGAAAAATACTCTTGGACTAACACATCTACTACACAATGAGGTTTTTGTGTGGTAGCCGCATTATCTAAATAAACCAAGGGCTTATCATAAATCTTCCGATTAAGTATTGGAAAATCGGCACGTATTTTAGTTACATCATACATTGTAAATAGTTAATTTTACTGAGAAACACAACGACATTCTCTACATCCGCCTAATTCTCCCCGGAATCTCTTTTCAACCAATTCATGTAAACGATCTTTCAAAGGCTCAAGGCGAATTGTGTCTATTACCTCATTCACGAAAGCAAACATTAAAAGTAATTTGGCTTCTTTCGCAGGTATACCACGAGTCCTCAGATAGAATAAAGCATTCAAATCTAACTGACCAACCGTAGCTCCATGCCCACACTTAACATCATCAGCATAGATTTCCAACTGCGGCTGGGCATACATACGAGCCTCTTTAGTCAAGCATATATTTTTATTGCTTTGTTCTGAATAGGTTTTCTGTGCATCAGGACGCACTAATACCAATCCATTAAACACCCCTACTGAACGATCATCCAAGACATACTTAAACAACTCATTGCTAGTGCAATTGGATACTTTATGATCAATCAGGGTATTATTATCCACCTGTTGCTCCTTATCTATAACCGCCATTCCACAGAGATCAATATGTGCACCCTCTCCCGCCAGAGTTACTTTAGTTGTATTACGAGTCACTCCATTATGTAACGTCATCCCATTGAGAAGAACATTACTGTTAGCACCTTGCTGAACATACAAATTATTAAACTTTACGGAATCAGTATGCACCTCTTCCAGTTCATACATATCAAAATGAGCATTCTCACCTACAAAAACCTCTACTACTTGCGTAGATAAGAATTTCACATTATCCATAGTATGATCACAAATAAGCAAACGAGCCTGAGCGTTGTTACCGACAATGACTAATATTCTTCTATTCATTAGAAAATCGACATCAGCCCGCAATATATTAATCAACTGTATAGGCTGTTCTACTACGATATTTTCCGGAATGTAAAAAACAACACCGTCTTGAACAAAAGTTGTATTGAAAGCAGTCAATACGTCCTCTTCCGTATCAGCTAATTTTCCATAATACTCCTTCAATAGTTCAGGATATTTTCTTGAAATCTCATCTAAACCACCAAAAATTACCCCTTCAGGCAAGTCATACTTCGGTTTTTCTCTACCGGAATAGAAACTATCGTTAACCACAAAATGAACATCTGTTTCCATATTAGGAACATTACACTTAAAAACCTCATAAGGATTTACCGGAATGGATAAACGATTTAAATTGAGTCCAAAATCAGGTTCAAAATACTTTCCTACATTCGTATATCTGTAATTTTCCTCTTTAAGAGATGGAAAACCTCTCTTCTTAAAATCAGCAAAAGCTTTAGCACGGGGCATATTAAGCAAATCAGAACTATGCTTATATATCATCCCCTCAGCTTGTGAGAAAAGATCAATATATTGTTGTTCAACTTGCATACCTTATCCCCCTATTTCTTTTATCCAATCATAACCTCTTTCCTCCAACTCAAAAGCTAGTTCAGGACCGGCAGATTTTACGATTCTACCATCATATAACACATGAACATAATCGGGTTTAATATAATTCAATAAACGCTGATAGTGTGTAATCACAATCGTACTGTTCTCTGGTGTTCTTAACTTGTTAACCCCGTCTGCTACCACACGTAAAGCATCAATATCCAGGCCGGAATCCGTTTCGTCCAAAATGCTTAATAAAGGATTTAGCATCGCCATCTGGAAGATTTCATTCCGTTTCTTTTCACCACCCGAAAAACCTTCATTAACAGAACGTCCCGTCAGTTTAGTATCCATCTCAACTAATGCCCGTTTTTCACGCATTAACTTCAAGAATTCACTGGCAGTCAAAGGTTTTTCTTCTCTGTATTTTCGATGTTCATTCACTGCTGCACGCATAAAATTCACCATACTAACCCCCGGAATCTCAACAGGATATTGAAAGCTCAAAAAGATGCCTTCCCTACTCCTAACTTCAGGCTCCATGTCTAAAAGATCTTTACCCATAAAGGTTACTTCTCCTTTATCAACCTGAAAATTAGGATTTCCAACAAGCACGCTACTTAAAGTGCTTTTTCCAGAACCATTAGGTCCCATGATAGCGTGTACCTCTCCTTTATTTATAGAAAGATTTATACCTTTCAATATTTTTTTACCATTAATGCTGGCTTCAAGATTTTTTATCTCTAACATCATTATTTTGTGATTTTATATATTGCTTCCTTTTCCTTATTCACTTATTATCCCACACTACCTTCTAATGAAATAGAAAGTAACTTCTGAGCCTCCACAGCAAACTCCATAGGAAGTTTATTAATTACTTCTTTTGCATATCCATTGACAATTAAACTAACCGCTTGTTCTAGATCAATTCCTCGCTGATTGCAATAAAATATCTGATCTTCATTAATCTTACTGGTAGTAGCTTCGTGTTCTACAATGGCTGTATCATTATGAATATCAATATAGGGAAAAGTATGAGCCCCACATTTATCACCTAACAGGAGTGAGTCACATTCTGTATAATTGCGTGCATTCTCTGCTTTTTTCCCTACACGCACTAAACCACGATAAGAGTTTTCACTTTTTCCTGCCGATATGCCTTTACTTATAATCGTACTACTCGTATCTTTCCCCAGATGAATCATTTTTGTACCGGTGTCAGCCTGCTGGTAATGATTTGTAACGGCCACACTGTAAAACTCACCTACCGAACGATCACCCGATAAAATACATGAGGGATACTTCCAAGTAATAGCCGATCCTGTTTCAACTTGAGTCCAAGAAAGTTTGCTATCCACTCCTTTACAATGCCCCCGTTTGGTAACAAAATTATAAACACCACCCTTACCTTCCGAATCACCGGGAAACCAATTTTGTACCGTACTGTATTTCACTTCTGCACGATCGTGTACAATAATCTCAACAATTGCAGCATGTAATTGATTTTCATCTCGCATGGGTGCCGTGCAACCTTCCAAATATGAAACATACGAATCATCATCAGCTATAATGAGCGTTCTTTCAAACTGCCCTGTATTAGCAGCATTGATCCTAAAATAGGTAGAAAGTTCCATAGGACATTTCACTCCTTTAGGAATATAAACAAATGATCCATCCGAGAAAACAGCTGAATTTAAAGCTGCAAAGTAATTATCACGGTAAGGAACCACTGATCCTAAGTATTCTTTCACTAAGTCCGGATGCTCCCTAACTGCTTCACTGAAAGAACAAAATATGATTCCTTTCTCCATCAAGGTAGTCTTAAATGTAGTCTTTACTGAAACAGAATCCATAACTGCATCTACAGCAACCCCCGATAGAGCCATTTGCTCTTCCAAAGGAATCCCCAACTTATTAAACGTATTCAATAATTCAGGATCTACCTCATCTAAACTTTTAGGGGCTCCCTCTTTAATTGCAGTAGGATCAGCATAATAAGAAATAGACTGATAATCAATTTCAGGAATTCGCAAATGTGCCCAAGTCGGCATCTTTAAAGTCAGCCAATGTCTATAGGCATTCAATCTAAATTCCAATAACCACTCGGGTTCTTCTTTTTTAGAAGAAATTAACCGAATCACATCTTCGTTCAGCCCTTCTTCAATAATCTCTGTATAAACATCTGTTGTAAAGCCGTATTTATATTTCTCTTCTGTAAATTCCTTTACATATTTATTAGACTCTGCCATCTTCTTTTCCTTAATTTAATCCAATAGATGCTTATTCATCTATTTATTCAGTTATGATATAATTATAAGCCTCCTTTGCCACAGGCAAAAAGATACCGGTCAAATTATTCATTGGATAATATAACACCGAGGCTCTCTTATTTGTTTCACTTATTAAGTTATTATTCGAATCAATATATTCAAAGACGCCTACACATAAGCTCATTAATAAAAAATACTTTAAGCCACCCAGCAAAAAGCCCAATAAACGATTAAGCCCTCCTAACGCCATAGCTGTAAACCCTCGAGTCAATAAAGAACCGATTAAAGCAAAAAGTAGAGGTACAGCTATCCAGATAGCAATAAAAGCAATAACTTGAGCTGCTGTTAATGAATGAGTAATATAAGGGTGCAAATAGTCAGCAAGATACATATAGAGCGATTTTGCAGCTATAAGTCCCACAATAAATCCGAGGATAGCAGCAATTTGCCTTATGAATCCTCTGATAAGTCCCATCACTGCTCCAATACCTACAACAATGAGAATAGTAGCATCTATTACAGACATTTTTTATATAAAAAAGCACGTGCCTCTCTAGTTGCTAATCACACAGATGATAATCACCCGCTCCAACCTTCTGACACATGCTCAACGTTCACTGTACTTTTCAGCACAAGAAAATAGTTATAATTTTTGTTTTACCTCAATTTCTTCATACGTTTCAATGATATCTCCTATTTGAATATCGTTACAGTTAGTCAGACTAATACCGCATTCAAAATTGGCACTTACCTCTTTGACATCATCCTTGAAACGTTTTAATGCTTCGATGGATCCTGAATAAACCACAATACCATCTCGAATTAAACGAGCCTTGTCACTCCGTTTCACTTTACCCGTTTTCACTAAAGAACCAGCAACTATTCCCACCTTGCTAATCTTAAAGACTTCGCGAACCTCAACCGTAGCAGTCACTTGTTCTTTTAATTCCGGAGCAAGCATACCTTCCATTGCTGCAGTAACCTCTTCAATTGCATCATAAATAATAGAATATTTACGAATATCAACTCCATCCTGTTCGGCAAGACGTTCAGCTCCAATAGATGGGCGAACTTGGAAACCTATGATAATTGCTTCTGATGCAGCAGCTAAGGAAACGTCTGATTCCGAAATCTGTCCAACTCCCTGATGAATTACATTCACTTGAATTTGTTCTGTCGACAACTTCAATAAAGAGTCTGATAGAGCCTCCACAGAACCATCCACATCACCTTTCACAATGATATTTAACTCTTGGAAATCACCCAACGCAATACGACGTCCCACCTCATCTAAGGTCAACATCTTCTGCGTACGTAACCCCTGCTCTCGTTGCAATTGTTCACGTTTTCCGGCAATCTCTCTTGCTTCTTGTTCCGTTTCAAGTACGTGAAAAGCAACTCCCGCAGCCGGAGCACCGTCCAACCCAAGGATTAATGCAGGTTCAGAAGGACCTGCCTCTTCAATGTTTTGATTCCGCTCATTAAACATGGCTCTAACACGTCCATGACTTACACCGGAAAGAACAATATCTCCCACTCTCAAGGTTCCATTGGCAACTAATACAGTAGCAACATATCCACGACCTTTATCTAATGTAGATTCAATAATTGTTCCCGATGCTTCACGATCAGGATTAGCTTTTAATTCAAGCATTTCTGCTTCAAGTAATACTTTCTCCATCAATTCTGCTACACCGGTACCTTTCTTGGCCGATATATCTTGCGATTGATATTCTCCACCCCAATCTTCCACCAAGAAATTCATAGCCGCTAACTCCTCTTTAATCTTATCCGGATTCGCTGTAGATTTATCTACCTTATTAATAGCGAAGATGATGGGAACACCCGCTGCAGTAGCATGATTTATTGCTTCCTTCGTTTGGGGCATCACATTATCATCAGCTGCCACAATAATGATAGCAATATCTGTAACCTTGGCTCCACGAGCACGCATAGCTGTAAAAGCTTCGTGACCGGGAGTATCTAAGAAAGTAAGCTTGCGACCATCTTTCATCGTCACATTATATGCACCAATATGTTGAGTAATACCTCCGGCCTCTCCGGCTATTACATTTTCTTTTCGAATATAATCTAATAAAGAAGTTTTTCCATGATCCACGTGCCCCATTACAGTAACAATTGGAGCACGAGGTTTTAAGTCTTCCGGATGATCTACATCTTCTTCTACAGCCTCAGCAACTTCAGCACTTACAAATTCCGTTTCAAAACCATATTCATCAGCTACTAAGCTAATGGTCTCTGCATCTAAGCGTTGATTAATGGAAACCATAATCCCTATGCTCATACAAGTAGCGATTACATCGTTAACAGAGACATTCATCATATTAGCTAACTCAGCAACCGTAACAAATTCAGTTAATTTAATGATTTTGCTTTCAGCTTCTTGCTGTTGCTCAATCTCCATTTGGCGAGTCGTTTCCTGCTCTCGTTTTTCTCTACGGAATTTAGATCCTTTACGCCTACTACGTTTGTTTGTTAGGCGAGCCAGCGTTTCTCTTACTTGTTGTGCAGCTTCCTCCTCCGTTACTTCAGCTTTAATGACAGGCTTTTTAAAGGTTTTACGTTTCTTGATTGGCCTTTTATCTTTTCCCGAAATATCTTCGGCTATATCAACTTTAGCCTTGCTTACACGAACTCTTTTCTTCTTCTTCTTTACACTACCTTCTTCAGTCGTAACCTCTTTTTGCTGCTGCCTTTGCTCGCGCTCTTTACGCTTTTCTTCTTTTGTTTTGCGTTTTGGACGCGTAGATTGATTGATGGCAGCCAAATCTATTTGCCCTACCACATTTATAGTAGAAACAAGTTCAGATGAACTTAGCTGAAACACGCCATCTTCATCTTCTTCTCCACGACGTTTTTTATCAGGAGTTTCTTTTTTCTTTGCTGTAAGTTCTTTTTCGGCTTTAACTACCTTTACAGGAGTCTCCTTTTGTTTTTCCTTAACCGCTTCAGTTTTAATTTCCTTTTTCACTTCTTTTTCTTCTTCGTGATGTTTTACTGAATCCTCTTCCTTCTTTTCAACCTTTTCAGGAACCTCTATTTTCTTTTTTTCACTTGAAGATATTTTGGCCTCTTCAGATGAAGATTCAGCCTTCTCTTTCTCAATCACTTCCTTCTTCACCTTAGGCTTCTTCACTAAACTATCCAAATCAATCTTACCAACCGGTGTGACTTTAGGTTTAATATCTTCAGGCACCTCAGTCTTTATTTCTTTCTGAACCTTCTCTTCATCCTCTTCTTTAGATTCATATCCTTTAATGGCAACAGTTTCTTTATATCTATCTTTATTTTGTCGCTCTTGAAAAAACTGTTCTGCTTCCTGCTTTAAGTTTTTATCCTTACTAAATTCTTTAACGAGCAATTCATAATGCTCTTGGCTAATTTTAGCATTGGGATTGGCTTCAACCTCAATGCCTCTGTTTTGTAGGAATTCCACAACTGTAGATATTCCTACATTTAGATTCCTTGTTACTCTATTTAATCTTATCGTCATATTGTTAATTATTCCTTTAATAAAACGGGGGTTTCTCTTTTTACGCATAATTTAACTAGACGACAATAAGATACTAGAATCTACCTGTCATCTAGTCAAAGACTTTATAGGTCCTCATCTTCAAACTCCGATTTCAAAATGC
>CAZFXK010000052.1:0-14956 GCA_964522975.1 uncultured Bacteroides sp.
AAGAAAAAAGTCCTCATTAGAATTCAGAACATTTTCTTCATTCAAGCATAACTCTATTAAGAAGTTAAAAAAGAAACTTAACAAAGTGAAGAATAAATAAAATAGGATTATACTCCCAAATGCCTTCATTCCATTTAGAAAGCCTCTTTTTACAAAACCGGATTCGTCAAAGGATTGTTTTTTTAATGCCATTGCTTATTGAGTTAGTTGTGCCCAAAGTTAAAATGACTGAAAGAAAAAAGAAAAGCAAAAGATATATATCTTTTTATAGAAGCTATTTTATTATGTTTGCATACTAATATAAAAACCAACGATGAAACATAAACTCTTACATGCCTTACTTTTTTTGGTATTCCTTTGCAATATATATGACATTAATGCAGAAGTTTCAAAGAAAATACACGTCAATAAGGCAGGAACTTTAGTCACACACCTGACAGAAGATGAAGCCAATACGATAACTCATCTTACACTTACAGGTAATATAAATGCCATTGATTTTAAACATTTACGAGATGAATTCAACAATTTATCTTTTCTTGATATTTCAAATGCAGAAATAAAGATGTACACAGGAAAAGGGGGAACTTCTCCGGACAAGATCTATGTTTATCCCAAAAATTGCATTCCGGCATATGCTTTTTGTAAAGAGTCTGAGGGTAAATTTACAGGAAAAGAATCGTTAAGAGCAATCAGAATTTCAGAAAAGATATGGAATATTGAGGATGCTGCATTTAAAAATTGTACAAACTTACAGATACTAGAGATACGCAAGAAAAAAGCACCTAATTTATTATCGGAAGCTTTGTTAAATACTAATGTAGCTGTTTTTGTTCCTTATGGTAGTAGTGATAACTATAGAATGGACTCACAATGGAAATCTTTTGCCATTCTTGAAGGCACTCCTACCCTAGCAGATGTTAAGATTGGAGCTCATAGTAGTCTAGCCAACGAACTGCTAAACCTAAGCATTCAGCCAAACCAAGTAAATTTCTTACAAGTAGAAGGAAAACTTGATGATGCGGATTTTAAATTAATCAGGAATTATATGCCCAATTTAGTTTCTGTAGATATGAAAAAGACTTCTGTAAGAGTAATTCCGGAGTTTACTTTTACTCAAAAATTATATTTAATTAAAGTTGAGCTTCCTTCGCAATTAGAAGTTATTGGAGAAAGAGCTTTCAGTAATTGTGAACGTCTTAGTGGTGATATTATTTTGCCTACCACAATGACAGCATTAGAATATGGAGCCTTTTTTGGATGCAAGAACTTACATCAAGTAATTGTTACCGGAGATAGTTTAAGTACTATTGGAGAAGCTGTTTTTGATGAAAATAATTCTAACAAACTAATCTATTCGAAATAACACTTCTTTCTTTATGCCAAAATGACATAAGAACAAGTATTTAATGTTTTATTCATCAAAAATAGAGCAAATGGCAAAGTTTTTGCTAAACAGTTGATGGATAAAGTGTTTATTGAAAAGAAAAATAGAAATACAGATAAATAACTATGAGTGAAAATCAGAGAAACGATCAAAATAAACAAGAAGACGATAAAAGTAAGGTTGAATCAGTTATTCAACAAGATGATGTAACATTTGAGATGGAGGATAATCATCAAGAAAAAGAGGAAGAAGAAACGTCTTCTAAAAAGGGAAAAAAGATAAAAATCTCAAAAGAAGAAAAATTGAAAAAAGCATTGCAGGAAGCAGAAGAAACTTTAGTAGATCAAAAAGATAAATATCTTCGTTTAGCTGCTGAATTTGACAATTATAGAAAAAGAACAATAAAAGAAAAAGCAGAACTCATACTTAATGGAGGAGAAAAAAGCATCAGTAGCATTCTTCCGGTTATAGATGATTTGGAGCGTGCATTAGAAACGATGGAAACAGCTACTGATGTAGAGGCAGTAAAAGAAGGCATTGACTTGATCTATCAGAAATTCATTAAAATTTTGGGGGATAATGGAGTTAAGATTATCGACACCATTGGAAAAGAATTAGACACCAATTTACATGATGCCGTTGCTGTTATTCCTGCTCCATCTGAAGAAAACAAAGGTAAGATCGTGGATTGTGTTCAAACAGGATATACCCTGAATGAAAAGGTGATACGGCATGCAAAAGTCGTTGTAGGTGAATAATAAAAAGAGGAGCTAGTTGAGAAATGTCAAATAAAAGAGATTATTATGAGGTTTTGGGGGTTGAAAAGAATGCCTCTGATGATGAAATAAAAAAAGCATACAGAAAAAAGGCCATTCAATATCATCCTGATAAAAACCCGGGAAATAAAGAAGCAGAAGATAAATTCAAGGAAGCTGCTGAAGCATACGAGGTTTTAAGTAATAAAGATAAACGTGCTCGTTATGACCAATTTGGCCATGCGGGAATGAACGGTACCGGTGGTTTCAGTGGACAAGGTATGTCCATGGACGACATATTCTCTATGTTTGGAGACATCTTTGGTGGTCGATCAGGTGGAGGATTTGGTGGATTTAGCGGTTTTGGAGGATTTGGTAGTGGTTTTGGAGGAACAGGTAGTTCTCAGAAAAGAAGATATAAAGGAGCAGATCTACGTGTTAGAGTAAAACTTAGCTTGAAAGAAATTGCCACTGGTGTAGAGAAGAAGTTTAAGCTAAAAAAATATGTCACTTGTGCAGAGTGTCACGGTTCCGGTGCTGAAGGTAACAGTGGTGCCGAAACTTGTTCTACTTGTAATGGTACGGGTACTATAATACGTACCCAACAAACCATTCTTGGTAGTATGCAAACTCAAACTACCTGCCCCACTTGTCATGGAGAAGGAAAAATAATTAAAAACAAATGTAAATCCTGTGCAGGAGAAGGTGTGACTTACGGTGAAGAGGTTGTTACTGTAAAAATACCTAAAGGTGTTTCTGAGGGGATGCAACTTTCCATGAGTGGCAAAGGTAATGCCGGGAAACGGAATGGTGTTCCGGGGGACTTACTCATCATTATTGAGGAAAAACCTCATTCTGAATTAATGCGAGATGGTAACGATGTGGTGTACAATTTATTACTTGATTTTCCTACTGCAGCTTTAGGCGGTGCGGTTGAGATTCCAACCATTGATGGAAAAGTAAAAGTCAAAATAGATTCCGGCACTCAACCTGGTAAGATTCTTCGTTTACGTGGTAAAGGGTTACCTGATATCAATGGTTATGGAATCGGGGATTTATTAGTGAAGGTTGCTTTATATGTTCCGGAAACTTTAACTAACGAAGAAAAGAAAGAGGTGGAGAAATTAGGGAAATCCGAGAATTTTAAACCCACAGAATCAGTTAAAAGTAAAATGTTCCGAAAATTTAAGAGAATGTTTAACTAAAGTTTTCTATAAAACATAGACTTGACTACTTCCTAAAAGTAAAGAAAGCTCAATCTAATATAAAAGATTGGGCTTTCTTTATATGGAGAGAATATCCTATTTAAATAATCTAAAATTAGATTAGATAATTCTACAATGTAAGTGTTTATTGAAAAGTTTTTGTTATATTCTATTTCAAAACCAATAAGAATGAATATGAAAGTAAAAAAGATTTCAGTAGTTGTATTTTTATTTTCACTATTAATTCTACCTTTTCAACTAAGGGCACAAAGTGAAAATGAATTATCATTCAAAGATATATTAAACAGCAAGCAGTATATTATTGAAGTGAGAAGTGCTTATCCTCAATCAGGTCGTCATATTAATCTAACTTCTACTTATTCTTTAATCATAAAAAATGATACCATAGATTCGTATCTTCCCTATTTTGGAAGAGCCTATAGTGTCCCTTATGGAGGAGGTGAAGGATTGATTTTTCAATCACAAATAAAAAAATATACCGTTGAAAAGGAAAAAGAAGATGAAATTAAGATTAAAATAGAAACGGTGACTCCAGAAGATAGTTACACCTATTTTATTTCGGTTTATGATAATCTGTCTGCAGATATCAGCGTCCATATGAACAAAAGAAATAGTATTAGATATCAAGGTAGTTTAGAAGCTTTAAGCAAACAAAGTAATCTTTAATATTTTAATAAGTAACAAATGCTTTAATGCCTTAAGAACAAAAGAAATGTACACTTTGCTGATTCTTTTATCTAGAAAGTGTACATTTGTTATATAAAATAAATTAAGAATGAGAATTACAATCGTAGCCGGAGCTCGTCCTAATTTCATGAAAATAGCTCCTTTAATTCGTTGTATTGAAAAAGAGAAAGAACAAGGAAAGAGTATTTCATATAGACTTATCTATACCGGAAAACAAGATGATTTAAGTATTGATTCTACTCTTTTTTATGATTTACAGATTAAGGCTCCAGATAACTATCTAGGTATTGCTTGTAAAGATCCAATTGAACAAATTGCCCAAATTATGATTGAGTTCAATAAGGAATTGAAGCAACATCCTGCACATATAGTATTAGTTGTAGATGATTTAAGTGCAACCATGAGTTGTTCAATAGTAGCTAAAAAACAGAGATGCAAAGTAGCTCACTTAGTTGCAGGAACTCGTTCTTTTAATATGGATATGCCTAAAGAATTAAATAGCTTAATCACAGATGGTTTATCCAACTATCTATTTACAGCAGGAACAACTGCCAATCGCAATTTAGATTACACCGGAACTGAACGGGAAAAAGTTTTCCACGTTGGTAACATCTTAATTGATAATATTCGTTATAACAAGAATAGAATAAAAAAGCCGGTTTGGTTTGATTTATTAAAGTTAAAAGAAAAACAATTCATCCTCCTTACGCTTAATCGACGGGATTTAATTCATTACAACCTATTTAGAGATTTAATTGAAACCATTACGGAAACGGCAAAAGGCATTCCTATCGTTGCTCCTTTACACGGATATGTCCAACAAGCTATTGAAGATCTTAAAATAGAATGTAATACCTTACATTTATTACCTCCTCAACGCTACCTTAACTTTATATATTTAATAAATCAAGCAAAGGTTATTATTACTGATTCCGGAAATGTGGCAGAAGAAGCTACTTTTTTGGGAACCCCTTGCATTACAATAAGCGACTATGCAGAACATCCGGAAACATGGAGATTGGGCACTAATGAGTTGGTTGGAGAGGATAGCGAAAAACTAAAGCAAAAATTGACGCAAGCTTTAAACAACGAATGGAAACAGGGTGTTTTGCCTGAACGATGGGATGGTAGAACTGCTGAACGTATCCTTCAAATATTAATAGATCAGCACTCTACGAAGTAATTTCCCTGCATTCATCGGTGAAATTATTCATATTAAGAAAAATACCAAACACTATTTTTTCGTCTTCTTTTTATATGGTATTTTTGTGTTTACAATATAAACACCTCCTTTATTGATGAGAATTGAAAGATGAATACTTTTTTTATAGAAAATTTGAGAAAATACGGTCCCATCTCTGAAGAAACAGAAAACTTATTGATTCCACATATTCAACATTGTATCAAGAAAAAAGGAGACCATTTATTAAGAAATGGACAAGTTAATGGTGGAGTCTATATATTGGAACAAGGAATTCTGCGTTTTTATTATGTCAAAAATCAGAAGGAAATCACAACTTGGTTCTGTCAAGAGAATATGGTGGCCTTCAGCTCTGCTTTCTTTTTTCATATTCCTTCCTTTGAAAACATTCAACTCTTAGAAGACTCCTCAGTTTTCTATATTTCCGGAGATGCACTCAACAAACTTTACAAGAAAAACGAACAGATAAATACCATTGGAAGAAAACTATCAGAAGAATATTGTCTGGAATTTGAGTATCGAGTCGCTTCATTACAAACAAAAACGGCACTTGAACGATATCAATCATTAATGGAGCAATCTCCTGAAATATTTCAACGGGTATCCTTAGGTGATATAGCCTCTTATTTAGCCATATCGCAAGAAACGCTAAGCAGAATTAGAAGACAATATGTAAATATATAGACAATACTTGACGTACTTTTTTTGACATTAGTCAAATTCTTCACGCACTTTTTCCAGTAACTTTGTAGCACAAAGAGAGAAAAAAATAGATTGACCCTGTTTACAAGGATAAAATAAAAGAGTGTTTGACAGATGATAAAAAGATTTTCGTATGAGAAAAATCCGTGGATTATATTAGGGATTCTTATTGCTTGTTTTGTTCCTGTTGTCATTGATGCTACTGTGCTTCATATGGCAATTCCCTCCTTAACTTTTGATCTGAAAGCCACCGGAAACCAGGTTTTATGGATGTTAGACATTTACTCCTTATTTATGGCCGGGTTATTGATTCCTATGGGAATATTAGGAGATAAAATTGGGCATCAGAAACTATTATTATGGGGAGTTATTATTTTTTCAATAGCTTCTCTCACTGCAGGATTTTCACAAGCACCGGTCCACTTAATTCTGTCGCGCATTTTATTGGCCGTTGGAGGATCTATGATTATGCCAACTACATTGGCTATCATCCGTCAGACTTTTCAAAATGAGAAACAGAGAGGCGTTGCTTTAGGCATTTGGGTAGTATTTGCCAATGGTGGGGCAGCTATTGGTCCATTATTAGGTGGTGTCTTAATCGACCATTTTTCTTGGCGTTCCATTTTCTTTATAAACATACCTGTATTACTGTTAGCCATACCTCTTGTTTTGCTATTACCTAAAAGCATAATCGATTCAACAAAAAAGTGGGTTTTCAAATATGCTTTATTGCTAATTACAGCCATTGTTTTAATTGTATATGGAATCAAGACTGTACCTAAGAATGATGAAAAGTTGTGGTATGGCATAATGACAATGAGTATGGGTGTCTTACTGCTTTATTTGTTTTATAGAACTCAAAAAAAGAGTAAAAACAGTATGGTGGATATAGATCTGCTGAAAAGTCCCAGTGTTAAATATGGAATGCTATTTACATTCATTCCAATGACCATTTGTTCGGGCTTTGAATTACTTCTGTCGCAAGAACTTCAATTAGTCCATCATCTAACACCAACCCAAACGGCTTTTTATTTGGCTCCTTTCTTTTTAGCTTTTGCTCTTTCCGGAGCTATGGGTAAGTATTTAAGAGAAATAGGCATAGTACTCATCATCATTGTAGGACTATTAATATCTGCTCTCTCTTTCTTTTTATTAAGTTATATTGGCTTTGCCAAACTCACCATTCCCCTACTCTTTTTACTTCTGCTGGCAGGTTTTGGTTTAGGAATCATTATGCTTGCTGCATCTTTTTCCATTATGTCGGCCGCAAATGATGAAAATGCCGGGTCTGCCGGATCGTTAGAGTCCATATCCTATGAAATGGGAGTTGGTTTAGGAGTTACTTTCTTTGGTGTACTATTATCCGAGGTGTTTTCAAGAAGATTGATTTTAGATGAATCCATTATAAATACTGTTTCTCACACCATTTACTACTCCATAAACGATGCATTAGTCATTGCTGAAAATATTGGTGGAGATGTGGGGACCATAATTCAGCAGCAATCTAAAATTGCATTTAAGAGTGCACATAGTGCAGTACTATTTGTTAGTGCAGTTATTCTCTGTTTCTTTATGATACATATGAGTATCAAATTTTTCATCCATAGAAAACGATCTAAAAACTATCGTGAGAAACTATTCCGTTGACTTGAGTTAGAAGCAAAGAAATTAATTCTTCACGAGCTTTAGAGAAATGGAATTGGAGTTATATCTTTATGACGTAAAAACAAATTAACCCTTCATAATTTTATTGAAATGCAATTACCTGACAAATTATTTCAACAAATTGAATTTATTAAAGAGATAGACAAGATTAAGTACATTCAAAGAAAAACGAAACTAATAAATAGTAACAGACGAGAGAATGATGCTGAACATAGCTGGCATCTGGCTATGATGACAATCATTTTATCTGAATATGCTAATGAACCCATTGATGTTTTGAAGGTCATCAAAATGGTACTGATACACGATATTGTTGAGATAGATGCCGGAGATACCTTTATATACGATTCCAAAAAGAATCATTGCAATACTGAAAACGAACTAAAGGCTGCCCAACGAATTTTTGGTTTGCTTCCATCTGAGCAGCGAGATGAACTCATAGCACTTTGGCAAGAATTTGAGGCGGGAAAGACTTCCGAAGCCCGATTTGCTAAATCAATGGATCGGTTGGAACCCTTATTGCAAAACACCTCTAATCATGGAGGAACCTGGACGGAATATCACGTTAATTACCATAAAGTATATCACAAGAAACTGGCAATAAAAGAGGGTTCTGAAGTTTTATGGCAATACACCAACGAACTACTTAATCAAAGCGTAGAGGAAGGAATCTTGGAAAAATAATCTATGAATTAGGTCGGTCCCAGACCGACTAGCAGTTTAACCCAGACCGAGAGGCACGATGTCCCAGACCTTTGCCCCGTTTGTCCCAGACCGATTCGATAAGTCTCTCTTTATATCTATGATAATTAAAAATGAGATAATTGAATTATAAATATTAATCTTAAAGAAGCCATTAAATGATCAAGAAAAATCTTTGAGCACACTAGTCTTTTCTAATAGTGCGGCTGCACACTGATATCCTTCTTCATAAAGAGCTTCTAATTTTTTTACGTCCTTTTCCAATCGATTAACCTCAACGGTATGCTCAGGACGTATAGTGTGTATTAACCCTTTTTCCTCATATTCATCCACCAATTCGAGTTGCCTATTATATGCAGCACAACGAGAACTTAAAGCTTCTCTTAGTTTAGGGTATTTCCGATAGACAAAAGAGGGTACTTTTATATCTCGGGACTCTTTTCTATAGCCTTTGGGGCGCGTCAAAACAACTATATTCTTTTTATATCCCTCTTTAATGGCTTGCTCTAGAGGAATGGAATCTACTATCCCTCCATCTAACATTGGAATTTCATCTACGTAGGTTATGGGACTAACAAAGGGTAAACAGCTTGAAGCTTTCACTATGTCTATAACTCGTCTTTCATTCTTCTTTTCTTCAAAGTAGTTGGCTTCACCGGTTAAACAGTTGGTTGTTACCATAACAAAACGCATGGGAGAAGAAAAATAGGTCTCATAATCAAAAGGATCAAGATGTTCCGGAAATTCATGGTACAGCAAATCACTATCTAAGATGTTTCCCTTTGAAAATAAATGCTTGAAACTAATATAATCGTATTCTTCTAATAAGTCAATATTGCTTAATCGAGCTCTTCCCCTTTGATTAGAGATATAAGACAATCCATTGCAAGCACCGGCCGAAACTCCTATTACATAAGGAAATTGAATAGTATTATCCATTAAGTAATCTAAAACGCCCGAAGTAAAGACTCCACGCATTCCACCTCCTTCTAAAACCAAACCTACCTGATTACCAAACCTAAATTGTTTCATTCTTAATCTGAATTTAATAAAGTCCTTCAAATATAAACTTAATATTTTTCATTCCTATTTTTGAATCCATAAATAAAATCATTCCTTTATTCGTTAAAAATCGACAAAAAAGTATGTATACGGATTAAATAAAAAACCAACTTCTTTTTTAAATCTTATATTTGTCGATGAATGTTAAATTATAATATGATGATGAAAAAATTAGGACTTATTACTCTCTTTTGTTTCTCTATTTTTACTCTTTTTGCACAAGATGCTACTAAAGAAAATAAAACAGAAGAGGGTTTTCATTTTACTACTATTAAAGAAAATCCAATAACTTCAGTAAAAAACCAAAATAGATCGAGTACCTGTTGGAGTTTCTCCGGTCTTGGTTTGTTAGAATCCGAGCTTTTACGTTTAGGTAAAGGAGAATATGACTTATCCGAAATGTTTATTGTACATCATACTATGGTAGATCGTGCCGTAAATTACATTCGCTTACACGGAGAAAGTTCTTTTTCTCCCGGTGGTAGTTTTTATGATGTAACATATTGCTTAAAACATTACGGCTTAGTTCCTCAAGAAGCCATGGAAGGTATTATGTATGGTGATACTGCTCACGTACACAAAGAATTAGATGCTGTAGCAGAAGGATATGTAAATGCCATAGCCAAAGGAAACTACTCTAAACTAACTCCGGTATGGAAAGAGGGTTTAATTGGTATTTATGATAATTATTTAGGAGCTTGTCCCAATCAATTTACGTATGGAGGTAAGGAATATACTCCACCTAGTTTTGCTGAAGAATTGGGCTTGATAGCAGATGACTACATCTCATTAACCTCTTATACTCATCATCCTTTTTATACCCCGTTTGCATTGGAAATTCAAGATAACTGGAGAAATGGTTTATCTTGGAACCTGCCTATAGATGAATTCATGGAAGTCTTTGATTATGCCATAGAAAAAGGATATACCATTGCTTGGGGGAGTGATGTTAGTGAATTAGGATTCACCAGAAACGGCATTGCCGTTTTACCGGAAATGGACAGGACCGACTTGACAGGATCTGATATGGCTCGATGGACCGGACTTTCTTCTTCAGATAAACGTGAAGAACTGACAACCAAACCAGGCCCTGAAAAGGAAGTCACGCAAGAAATGAGACAAATAGCATACGATAATTGGGAAACTACTGATGATCATGGTATGTTAATTTATGGCATAGCTAAAGATCAAACCGGAAAAGAGTATTTTATGGTAAAAAATTCTTGGGGTACCAACAATAAATATAATGGTACTTGGTATGCTTCAAAAGCTTTTGTAAAATATAAAACAATGAACATTTTACTTCATAAAGAGGCTATACCTAAAAAAATAGCTAAAAAAATTGGGCTATAAATCACTATCCCATATTAAATAATAGAATGGAAGCATCACCTTTTGTTTGTAGCAATATCTCGTGGTGCTTTTATTTTATCTATAATTGTAATTTGTTTATTGCTCAAGATTCACTAATTTGTGCATTTTTAATATTATAAACTTTGCAAAGTCTGTACATTCTCTAATTTTGCAAGTCAAAGTATAAGAATATATTTATTTCAAAAAACAAACTAATATTATGAAGTTTAAAATTGTTGTGCTGGCAAAACAAGTTCCGGATACTAGGAATGTTGGAAAAGATGCCATGAAAGCCGACGGAACGGTAAACCGTTCTGCCTTACCTGCTATCTTCAATCCTGAAGATCTAAATGCTTTAGAACAAGCATTACGCATAAAAGATCAATTTCCGGAAAGTACGGTAACTATGTTAACCATGGGACCGGGAAGAGCAGCTGAAATAATTCGTGAAGGCTTATATCGTGGAGCTGATAATGGATATCTACTAACAGACAGAGCTTTTGCAGGAGCTGATACATTAGCTACTTCTTATGCATTGGCCACAGCCATTAAAGAAATTGGCGAATGCGATTTAATTATCGGTGGTAGACAAGCCATTGATGGAGATACAGCACAAGTAGGACCACAAGTTGCTGAAAAATTAAGTCTTCCTCAAGTTACTTATGCAGAAGAAATTTTGTCTATAAATAAAAAAAGTGCAACTATAAAAAGACATATTGATGGAGGTATTGAAACTGTAAAAGCCCCCCTACCCTTAGTTATAACAGTAAATGGCTCTGCGGCTCCTTGCAGACCTCGTAATGCTAAGTTAGTACAAAAGTATAAACACGCTAAAACTATTACTGAAAAACAACAAGGTAATCTGGATTATACTAATCTATACGATCAAAGAGATTTTTTGAATATACCTGAGTGGAGTGTTACCGATGTTAATGCAGATGTTGAACAATGCGGACTATCCGGCTCACCTACAAAAGTAAAAGCTATTGAAAACATAGTTTTCCAAGCAAAAGAAAGTAAATCGTTATCCGGAAGTGATAAAGAAATAGAAAGTCTTATTGTCGAACTTTTAGCTAACCATACGATTGGCTAATTCTTAAAATCTTAAATTTAGATGAACAATTTATTCGTTTATTGTGAAATAGAAGAGGGTCAAGTAGCTGAGGTTAGCTTAGAATTGCTCTCAAAAGGTCGTTCATTGGCCAATCAATTGAAATGTCAATTAGAAGCTATTGCCATAGGATCGAACTTAAAAGGAATTGAATCCCAGATTTTTCCATACGGTGTAGACAAGTTACATGTTTTTGATGACAAACGTTTAGCTCCTTATACTACTCTCCCGCATGCTTCTATCATTGTAAAGCTTTTCCAAGAGGAAGAACCACAAATTTGCTTAATGGGAGCTACTGTCATTGGACGCGATTTAGGTCCAAGAGTTTCATCTGCATTAACCAGCGGATTAACAGCCGATTGCACCTCTTTGGAAATTGGAGATCACACAGAAAAAAGAGAGAACAAAACTTACGAGAATTTATTATATCAAATTCGTCCTGCTTTTGGTGGAAATATTGTAGCAACCATCATTAATCCTCAACATCGCCCACAAATGGCAACCGTTCGTGAAGGAGTAATGAAAAAACAAATTATAGCTAAAGATTATAAAGGAGAAGTAATTAATCATACGGTTTCTGATTACGTTAGCGAAAGTGATTTTGTGATAAACGTCATTGATCGTCACGTAGAGAAAGCTAAAAACAATTTAGGAAGTGCTCCAATCATTGTAGGTGGAGGTTATGGTGTAGGATCAAAAGAAAACTTTGAGTTACTTTTTGAACTGGCTAAAACATTGAATGCAGAAGTTGGTGCAAGTAGGGCTGCTGTCGATGCAGGATTTATAGAAGCCGATAGACAAATTGGACAAACCGGAGTAACGGTTCGCCCTAAATTATATATTGCTTGTGGTATATCTGGTCAAATTCAACATATTGCCGGTATGCAGGATAGTGGAATTATTATATCTATTAATAATGATCTTGAAGCTCCCATTAATCAAATAGCTGATTATATAATAAATGGAACCATTGAAGAGGTTGTTCCTAAAATGATTAAATACTACAAGCAAAACTCAAAATAAAAACCATGGAAAATTATTTTTTAGATATACCTGAATTTAAACATCACCTCCACCACCCTTTGATGAAACGTATTGTGGAGCTGAAAGAGAGAAATTACGCTGATAAAGAACAATATGACTACGCTCCTATTGATTTTGAGGATGCTATGGATAGTTACGAACGTGTTCTTGAAATAATGGGACAAATCTGTGCTGACATTATTGCTCCTAATTCAGAAGATGTAGATGAAAATGGACCTACGTGCAGTAACGGAAGAGTTACTCACGCTAAAGGAACGCAACAAAACTTGGAAGCTTGTTTACAGGCTGATTTAATGGGAATGTCCATGCCTCGCCAATATGGAGGACTTAATTTTCCTGTGGTTCCTTATATCATGGCGGCTGATTTAGTGAGTATAAGCGATGCTAGTTTCCAAAATGTTTGGGGATTGCAAGACTGTGCTTCTACTATCTATGAATTTGCTTCTGAAGAACAAAAGAATCGTTTTATTCCTCGTGTATGCAAGGGTGAAACGATGTCCATGGACCTAACTGAACCCGATGCCGGATCTGACTTACAAGCTGTAATGCTTAAGGCTACTTATAATAAGAAAGAAGATTGTTGGTATCTAAATGGAGTAAAACGATTTATTACCAATGGTGATTCTGACATTCATCTGGTATTGGCACGCTCTGAAGAAGGAACTCACGATGGACGCGGATTATCTATGTTTATTTATGATAAAAACAATGGTGGAGTAACTGTACGCCGTATCGAAAATAAAATGGGAATAAAAGGAGCTCCAACGTGTGAGCTTGTTTTCAAAGATGCAAAAGCTGAACTCTGCGGCGAAAGAAGATTAGGACTTATTAAATATGTAATGTCTTTAATGAATGGAGCACGATTAGGTATAGCTGCCCAGTCTGTAGGAATCTGTCAAAATGCTTATGACGAAGCTTTAGCTTATGCAAAAGACAGAAAACAATTTGGACAGTCTATTCTTAAATTTCCTCCCGTTGCTGAGATGCTTTCTTTAATGAAAGCCAAGCTTGATGCGGCTCGTTCTTTATTATATGAAACATCTCGTTTTGTTGATGTTTACAAAGCATTGGAAGACATAAGCAAAGAAAGAAAGTTAACTCCGGAAGAGCGCCAAGAAATGAAAACTTATTCCAGATTAGCAGATAGTTTTACTCCTTTAGCCAAAGGGATTGGCAGTGAATTTGCTAATCAATGTGCTTATGATTCCATCCAAGTCCACGGAGGTTCCGGATTTATGAAAGACTATACGTGTGAAAGATTATATCGTGATGCACGTATTACATCCATATACGAAGGAACAACACAATTACAAGTGGTAGCTGCTATTCGCTATGTTACTAATGGTAGTTTCTTAAAACAAATCAAGACTTATGAAGCGTTATCTGTAGCACCTAGCCTGAGTGGTTTGCAGAGTCGCCTGAAAGAAATGGCCGAAACTTATGAAAAAGCAGTTGATACTATAAAGGAAATTAAAAATAAAGAATTGACTGATTTCCATGCACGCCGCTTAGTTGAAATGGCAGGATATATTATCATGGGACATTTAATTTTACAAGATGCAACTAAGAATAGTGAGCTATTTAATTCTTCGGCTCACGTATTTGTCCGTTTTGCTGATAGTGAAGTTAAAAAGCATGCACAATTTATTGAAAGCTTTACTGAAGATGATTTTGACTTTTATCGGAAATAAGCCGCAAATTTAATAACGATTAAACCAATGGTTTATTTTTAGATTTAAGCGATTTATTGCTAAACAATAAAAACTCCTGTAGAATATGGTTCCTGCAGGAGTTTTTTTATATACTCAATAAGATTTATTAAAATATAAAGCTAACACTTAGAAAGACATTCTTGCTATATGAAGAATATTCATTTTGAATAAGCTCATAATTCAATAATAGCATTATAGGTCGAAAATACAACCCTCCTCCTATGACAACAGCAGGTACAAACTTATCGTCCGATTCCTTTATTCCATTCTGTTTTTCGCTATACCAAGTACGCATTATTTCCGGTCTAACTCGAAGTATGATCCTTCTCCAAGGATAATAATGAGCAAA
>CAZFXK010000052.1:15056-16591 GCA_964522975.1 uncultured Bacteroides sp.
GAAGTCACCCCTAATTGAAGCACTTGATATGTAGCTATTTCTTTAGGATAAGTAGTATAATAGCCATTAAGCTCTTCCTTGAATACCTCCTCTAATTTCTTTTCTTGTTCAACCTCTAGTTCTTTACGGTCTTCAATATATTTCCGTTGTTTTCTGCTATCTTCCATCTCTTCATATACTGACTTATCTATACCTAACCGAGCACGCATTTCTTCTTCCCATTTTTCTATTGAAAAAAAACGATATTGATAATTTTCTTTCAAATTACCTTTTTGGGTAGTTCGATGATTTATCTTGAGTATCAGTGGATCTTCAGTAAAACTAACAGCTAAATTGGAAATGGATTTATTGTAATTCTCATCCGTAAAAGGAACAGTGAAAGTTCCCTCTGTGCCTTGTAAAATCCCTCCTTTATATTTTGCGTTAGCAAAGGTCAATGCGGTTTCGCCTTCAAAAACAGGATTTACCTCTCCGCCAAAATTAAATGGCGGGTTGTACGTAAACAACTGAGAGTTAGCATTAACTAACAAGAAGTTCTGTACATCATACAAGTTTGTCAGTTCATCCATACGAGCCCCATATCTATTCGTCACAAAGGCAATCTTACTTTCTATTTTATAATACTTTAAAAGAGCATTTAATACTTTAATGAAATAGAGTTCTCCATATAGTTCATCATTTATTAAATGATAATAAAAAGCATCATAAATAAACGAAGCCAACTCCTCTTGTGTTGCATTAGGGTTCTTTTTCATAAAGTTTTTTATCGTTTTTCGAGTATCTTTTATCACATAACCATTTAAAATGGCATCATCACCATATGCAGATTTAGCATCATCAAGAATAGTAGCAGTAGGTATGTTTTTATATAGCCCTTTTTTACGTGCAGTTTTAGGCTTCCAAATAGCTTTTGATGCATTGTTCAGAATAGACATCCTAATGATAGGCAGTTCTCTTAAAGGAGATATCCATTGATTATATCCTTTTATTTTAGGAATGTTCTTCTTTTCTACATTGAGTATTATATCTTCATCCTCGTTAGTAGATTCATCAAAGCTAGGAGCCCCATTAATAGGGCGATATTCAACAGTTAGTCTTCGTCCTATTTCGCAATGAATGGAATAGGAAAGTATAGGGTATTCTCCCCCAAAAATAAAGTTGATAGGAGATATATTCTCTGTGTCAATATGACCTTCATATTGAAAGAAGTAATCTAAGACATCGCCCACTGCTAAATCTGAAATAGCCAACTTTTTATGATCCACTTTATCTTTCTTTCCCTCAGTAATCTCTACAGCTTCATCTTCAACATCTATCTCTTTTATAGTACCATCGGGTTTTATGATACGAGCACCAATGATTGTCTTAAATTTATTTGATATTCTATAACCCGGTATTTTCTCTTGTTCTTTAAAAGACATAGTTGCATATTTTTCAAGAGAAACCTTATCGTTAATCAAAACCATTGTTCGATAGGTGTTTGTATAAAGCAATTCTTTATTGATTCTAAACCAAGTTTCGGCATCAAATCTAAG
>CAZFXK010000053.1:0-9883 GCA_964522975.1 uncultured Bacteroides sp.
AAATTAATTTTGTTTCGTTCTTTGTAAACAACTTCTTTGAGTAAAAGTTTTGAATTATTATATCATAGAAGAAAAGTCACGCATTTTTTTGATTGCAGCGTATCAAAGATTTATTTTTAATAAATACCTTAATGACTATCAATACTTTTTATAGATTGATTCATACTTGTTAAATTTCATGTATAAGTTAAGACAATGTAGTTTTATAAATTTTGTGGATATATAGATAAAACATTCTTTCCTTAACCAACCACGTTAATTATCGCATTTTCTAACATAAATAAAAAGTTTTCACTATAAAAGGTTAAAATGAAATAGAATGTATATCTTTGCATAGATATACAATCTTTTCGAAAGTGAAGCATTAATTAAAAGTAACGTTAAGAACTATGGACTATACTTTAATAGCAAATTCTGGCATACAAATGTTTACTTTTCCACTTAAAATAAATAGTCAGGAAAAGTATAAATTATGGTTTCATGAATGGTATGATACTGAAAACAGTCAATGGCATTTAGATCCCATTTATGAATCACGCACAGAAGACTACTGCATCTATTATAATAAAACAGATTTGCACCACAAAGGTTACTTAAATAACCTGACCGCAGAGCTTGATATAAATGACCTTAAAAGTGACGGAATAAACCCTTTACGAATTGATGACGAAATGTGTGAAGGTATAAAAGGTGAAATATTCGACATTTCATTCAATGACAGAAACTGTAAACTATCACACTTTGAAAATATTTGGCTCCCAGCCCCTTACTTCTTTAAAAGAAACGAGAGAATGTTCAAATTTGGACCTGTAAATTGGTCAAGATTTAAATTAGTCCCAAAGTCTGAGGAAAAAGGGATTAAAAAATATGATGTATTGCTTGCTTTTGACACAAGAACAAAATACAACGAAGACGAATATAAAGAATGTCCAGTTTTCCCTCATAAATTTACTACTGAAATGGACTTTGCTCTTTGTAGTAATGAATTCTATTTGATGGACTTTTGTTCACCAGGCAAGAATTGGAGTTATATAGATGAGCATCTCTTCAAAGCAGTTCATCCCGAATTACAAGGAGTTGCGCAAATTATAGGTAATACATTTAAAATGGCATATATTGCCTCATACTGTTTACTCATCAACTATTTAGCAAAGCACAACCTATTTCCATCAATCAAACTTTATAAAGACAAAGATGTCACAATAAAGGATGTTGATATGGTAGTTGATATCGGAAACTCTAAAACAACAGCATTGCTTGTAGAAGATAACACTACCTTTAATCAAGTTCGAATGCTACAACTAACAAACTACACCAATATGATTGAGCAAAATGAGGGGGGCTCTTCTATCCGTTCTTACTCAGAGCCATTTGACATGCGTGTAGCCTTTAGAAAAGTAAACTTCGGCTCTTTTGGAATACAAGATAGTAAACAGTTCGTCTATCCCAGCTTTATTAGACTTGGCAAGGAGGCAAATACCCTTATTCATGAAGCAACTAATTATGATGATGGATTAGAGTCATTGTCCACCTATTCAAGTCCTAAGCGTTATTTATGGGATTGGCGACCAAATAATGAAGAGTGGAAATTTTTAGTTTTAAAAGATGAAGAAGACGATCATGTTCTTTATTTAAAAGGTTTAAGCAATCAATTGAAAAGTGATGGTACAGTTGATTTAAAGGGTGGTCAAGGCAAATCGTTCCACTATTCAAGACGTTCACTAATGACATTTTCCTTTCTTGAAATGTTGGTTCAAGCGCGAAGTCAAATAAATAGCAGTGAGTATCGTTCAAATAAAACAGGGCATGGCAAGATTAGTGTACCCAGACAAATCAAAAGAATTATTGTTACTTGTCCTACAGCCATGTCAAAAATTGAACGCAACGCTTTAGTTCAATGTGTAAAGGATGCGGTAGTTCTTTTGGAAAACTTCGAATATAATAACCCTGAAGAAAACACAAATGCAGGAAAAAGCATAGAGGTTATCCCCAATGCTCGTTCAATGAAAGATAATGAGGAGTCATGGTATTATGATGAAGCTACATGTTCCCAATTAGTATATATGTATGGCGAGGTTGGTTATAAATATAAAGGTACTCCAAGTGAATTTTTTAAGCTTTATGGAAAGATAGAAGATGATGACACACAACCTTCACTAACCCTTGCTTCGCTTGACATTGGTGCTGGCACATCAGACCTTATGATTAGTAAATACTCTTATAAAAAAGGCGACATAACAACTATAACACCTGAGCCTAAATTTTATGATAGTTACTATTTTGCTGGCGATGATATGCTTAAAGGTCTTATCAATAACATAATGTTATTAAATGAAGATATGAGTGCGTTCAGACGTGGTCTTAAAGATCTTAAAATGAAAGACTATCGTCAGAAAATGAAAGACTTTTTTGGGCCAGATCATGCAGGACAAACAGCAGCAGATAGAATTCTTCGTAAAGATTTCAATATTCAATACTCTGTACCATTAATGTACTATTACTTAGAACTGTTAAGCAACAACAGCACTGATTGCATAGTTCGTTATAATGATGTTTTTAGTGATTGGTCACCCAACGAGAATGTTATTAACGGCTTTAAGGAACGTTTAGGAATAGATGTTACAACATTAGAGTGGGAATACAAAAAAGAAGTAGTGTCAAAAATTGTAAGAAAAGAGTTTGAACCTCTTTTGAAAAAAATTGCTACAATTATCTATTCATATGCTTGCGATATTGTGTTGCTTTCTGGAAGACCAGCTTCACTATCTCCTATAAGGGAAATCTTCCTGAAGTATTACTCTGTATCACCCAACAGACTAATTGTTTTGAACAACCACTATGTAGGAGATTGGTTTCCATTTGGAAACAATACAGGATACATAACCAATCCAAAAACGATTGTAGCGATGGGCGGATTAATTGGACACTACGCTTCAGCCCTTGCTGTTTTAAATAAATTTGTTATCAACTTAGACAAGTTGAAAGGCAATCTCAAATCTACAGTAAATTATATTGAATCTTCACGTGATGGACAGCCAATTGAGTATTTTATAACACCCGATACAAATAGAGGGGAGATAGTAGTGAGCACTATACCTGAAAACTTAAAAGTGCGACAAATAGGTATGGATTCTTACCCATCTCGTACTCTTTATTCTATTAATTTTAATCAACATAAAATGATAGAAAGAATTCGATCAAAAAACTTATTAGAGTCTAATTTCCATTCTGATGCAAAAAATCTTTCTTTAGTCAATGAAAATATAGATAAATTGAAAAAGAGAATGCCATTTACAATCTGTATAGAAAGAGATTTAGAAAATAAGGAAGAGCTGTCAATTTCCTCAGTTGTTGATAGAAATGGAGAAGACGTGTCTGACAATAATTTAGAAATACATATTCAGAGCCTCGGAGTTGATGAAAAGTATTGGTTGGACTCTGGTGCATTTGACTTTTAATTGATTTAATTATGATACAAGATATAAATAAACATATATCATTAATCGAAGATTCGATGTCTTGGGCAAAGAAGTATAATAAAAGCTCTTTCCCTTCTGAAGTACTCAAAGAGTATCGTAGAAAATTGAAAAAAGTGCATGATGCATTAGAAGAAAAATGTTCAGCAGCAGCTTATGGTGAAAGTCAAGTTGGTAAATCATATCTGATGAGCAGTTTACTATCATCACCAGACACTCCATTTGTTATTAAAAACGGAGACAAGTTTTATAATTTCATTAATGAAATTAATCCAAGTGGTGGAACTGTTACAAAAGTTGAGTCAACAGGTGTTATCACAAGATTCACTGTCAATGATGGAGATAGAACCCCAGCAAACATGGTGAAGGTCAGAATTCTTTCTGTTGTAGATATTATACTTCTTATTGCAGACTCATATTACAATGATATAAAGATAAATCCTGATACTGTAATTAAGTATGATGAGATAAACAAGGAGTTGGAATCAATGACCTCTATATGGAATCATAAAATTAAACAACAACACCAAATAGTTGAGGATGATATAAAAGACATTAACGATTATATCAAAGAGATCATTGGCAACAATGCTTCGAGTGTTTATCAATCAAACTTCTGCAAGGCTGTAGCTCCAATCATTCAATTTGTTCCCTTTGATAAATGGGTGGACATATTTAGCCTTTTATGGAATAAAAATCAAGAAATGAGTCATCTTTTCACTTTACTTATAAGAGAGTACAGCAAGATTAATTTTCTGACAGAGGTATATGTGCCATTTGATGCAGTATTGAGGAAAAAAGGAACAATTCTAAAAATTGAGTGGTTAGATTCTATTTTTGGCATAAAGCCTGAAGCTAATAATGATGAAATATTTACAGACATATTTGATAATCAAGGTGATCTTGTAATTCGCAATTTTAGCAAAGGTAATCTCTCAGCTTTAATAGCAGAAGTTACATTTTCATTGCCTGAAGAACTCGCTTTAGATAAGAAATTCTTAAATAAAATAGATCTGTTAGATTTTCCAGGAGCACGCTCAAGAGAAGTATATAAAGAACAAGAAATTAAAACAGTTTTACCTAAAATACTAAGAAGAGGAAAGGTAGCTTATCTCTTCAATAAATACTCACGTTCACTACGCATCAGCTCTGTTCTTTTCTGTCATCACAATGATCAAAAAGCTGAGCCAAAAATTGGAGATACAATTAATAGTTGGATAGAAAATAATATTGGTAATACTCCAAAACAAAGAGCTTCTATGTTAGCCAATACAAACGGCATTGCTCCACTATTTATGATAGCTACTAAATTTAACATAGATATGGAGCGAACTAATATAGACAATCCAGATGATCTGGAAAGTCTTGACAATCACTGGGGTAGATTTAACACTGTTATTCCTGAAATAATAAAACCTAATAAATGGTTTGAGGAATGGGTGCCGAGAGGAGGGCAATTTAAAACCCCCTACTTCCAAAACATATATCCACTTAGAGACTTCTACTGGTCAGGGAAAAATGGTTTGTTTGATGGCTATAGCGATAAAGAGGATAACAAGTCAAAAGAAATTGGTGTACATCTTCATGAAGACTATCCCAACTACATGGATAACTTGAGAGAAAGTTTCTTAAGTAACAAGTTTGTTAAAAATCACTTTGAAAATGCAGAACGAACATGGAATGATGTTGCTACTTTAAATAATGATGGTTCAAATGCTATAATTAACAACTTAGACAAAATTGCTCCCGTGCTTGATGAGGCTCGCAGGAAAAAATACTACGAAGAGCTTCATTCAATTAAAAAAGATTTATACAACAATTTAATAGTTTATTTTGAACCTGAAGATATTGCTGCAAAAAATGAAAAGGTAAGAAAAATTTCAGGCGACATAAAGCTCTCACTATACTTGTCCGTTGGTTCTCAACCAGAAGTGTTTGGTAAAATCATTGATAACCTAATGGTCAGCTCTGGTGATTTAAGAAACATTGCTTACGATATTATTGTGCGTCTTACAGAAACTCCTGATGATTTTCCGAGCGCCATTTTCTTAAGAATGGCTTTAGATATTGACCCTTCAGATGATAGAGAGGTAAATATTAAAAAGCTTTGCGAGGAGTTTGGTCATTGTGATGTAGAACAGTTAGAAGAAAAATTTGCAGAAGAGGGTTTTTCAATTGATGATGTTATTGCAAATAAGAGCGAAAGCTTAATCACTGTTGCAGATGTAGTTACAAAACACATAATTGATTATTGGCGCAATCATCTTAACAGTCAGACTAAGGGAATAGAAGAACTGCTTCCTCACGCAGAAGAGGTAGTGTTTATGCTTATAAACCTGTTTGATAAGCTTGCTGTGAAAAAAAGCATCTCTGACAAAATACATAGCTATTCAAAAATATTTAATAATGATGGGCTACCAAATGCTATAGCAAATTATGTATCGCTTACATTAAACGACTTTGTAAGTAATATAGGAAGAGAATATATTGCAGACTCAGAATTAGAGAATATTCAGTCTAAAGCTGATGCTTGCAATATTAAAGTAAACTTATCACCTCAAGAGAATGCAGTAACGAGAAAGCCTCGAAAATTAGAAGACACATTGAAGGCGTTTGATGATTCAGCTGATGTAGATACGGTTACTGCAGAGACCTTACTTAAACTACCATTATGGGGAAGCTTCAAAAGATGGGAAAACTTAGTGAAAATTGGTCTATTGTATGCAAGCGACATTTCCAATGCAAATCCTGAAGCAAATGCAGCTCTGAAAAATTTAATGAATCAATGTGAAGCTTTGTATAACTAAAATTGAATTTCAAAAATATGGGAGCATATTCACTATACGATAAAAGAAGACTTTGTTATACACTTATATCAGATTATACAGATCACCAAGGTATTGGTCATGATCCACTTTATAAACGCTATGAAAGTGTTTATAGTGCTGTTAAAAATCTTATAGATGAAAATCAGCAACATTTCTTAGCTCATCCTATATATTCTAAAACAGAAGACCATATAGAATGGTATACTGTTAATTGGAATGAAACACCTACACGTTATATTCATTTACAAGGGTCAGAAAAAGAAAAGTATGCCCTTATAAAAGAAAAAACCATCAAACATTATAAAGAGCGCTTAATGGCTGCAAAGAATGAAGATTTACAACTTCTTGCCGGTGCTCTTAAATATATTGATGATGAAGCTATATTCTGTTATGATAATAAAGTAGTAGTTGTTGCATGGGGCATGACACCTGATAAAAAACATGAAATTGGAGGTTACATAATACATGAATTCTCTTTTGATGAAAAATATAAAGTTACATTCGATTGTGGTGCAAATGGTTCATTATCTTCAAAGATAGAGCAATCAAGCAAGTTTTCTGAAGGAGTTGAGCTATCCTCTAAAGATTTACCTACAGTAATGCCAAATGAGGGATACTCATTTGACGGTTGGGAGCCTAACCCAATTAACCATAAGGTTGTTAAAGATATTCTGTTTACAGCAAAATACTCAAAATTACCAGAACAACCACCTATTGAACCTGTGTATGTAAACGTCAGCTTTAATTCGGGTAGCAGTGGAACTCTTAGCGGAGATACTCAACTTACAATTGAGAAGGATGAAATCTTAACAACTAATCAAACACCTAATGTGATACCTATAGCAGGGAAAGAGTTTATTGGTTGGAGTCCATCAATTAACTCGCCAGTTACAAAAGATACTACCTTTAATGCGAATTATGATAGTAAAACTTGTAAATGTTACTTTGATGCGGGTAAACATGGAGATATAGATGGACTATCTATAATAACAAAAAATGCAGGAGCCTCAATTCTTAATAATGAAATACCTTCAGTAAAGGTCCGCAAGGGTTATAAATTTGTGGGATGGGATACTAATCCATTTAATGCTCATATTACTGAGGATAGTGTATTTATTGCTCAATATGAAACAAAGCCACCTTGGTATAAAGCATTATGGGCATCAGTAGTAGGAGGTGTTGCTGCATTATGGGCATGGTTTAGAGAAAAGGGCTGCCTAAAATGGATTTTGTGGATACTATTAGCTCTACTTTTACTGTTCTTATTGCTATTTTTATTGGACTCATGTAACTCTTGTAGCGGTAGTCATAATGGTGGTAACGATAATATAGGTATAGTGAAAACACCTATAAAAGATAATATAAATGAAGTATATCCGATAGAAGATATTACAACTCCTGGTGGTTCTATTATTGATGATAATAATAATAGTGCGCCTATTAGCATTATTGATGAGGATGGTAAACTTCCATATAATCCAGACAATCCAGAAAAAGACAATCATATTGTTGCACCTATTGTAGGAGAAGACGGATCGTTACCTCCAATTGTAAAAAACCCTGGAGCTCCCGATATTATCGCAAACCGACTCAATATCTATTTTGAAGATGAGGATGTTGATCTGATCTCCTTTATTCAATCTTTTAAGGATATATACACTGAAGAAAAATATCAAATTATTGGATTTGATGATAAAGTAAAAATGATTCAGATTCAGATACCCGAAAACGAAAGAGATAGAATCAGAGAGTCTATAAATGCACAACTTCCCAATTATAAATTCTTTGTTGTTGATGAGTCTATTTTTCAGATTGTTGGTGATGTTAAAAATAATGGATCAGATGCGGGATGGCATCTAAAAGCCATAAATGCATCTAAAGCTTGGGATATAACAAGAGGCAATGACAATATAATAATAGCAGTAGTTGACGATGGAATTGACTACAGTCACTCTATGTTTGCAGATAGGATTATCAAACCATATAACGTATTTACTCAAAAGAATCGTTTAAGTTCTGGTGAAGGTCATGGCACTCATGTTGCTGGTTTAGCAGTAGGCTCTACTAAGTTTTTGAGTAAAGGAGCTGCAGGAATAGCTCCAGGATGCAAGTTAATGCCAGTTCAGGTATTTGATAACAAGCTCTGTACATTCTCATCTATCACGAATGGTATTATGTATGCTATTCATGAAGGTGCAGATGTTGTAAATATCTCTATTGGGCCAAATTTTGAGGGCCTTAGTTTATTGCCAATAGAAGAACAAAAAAATATAGCTAAAACTCACTTCAGAAATGAGGAAAAGGTTTGGAGAAAGATTACTCGAATTGCAAATAATAAAAATTGCATTCTCGTCTTTGCTGTAGGCAATGATAAAGTGCTTGCAAGTATTCCTCCAGAAAACAGAACAAACGCTTCAGTAAATGTTGCTGCTGTTGATAAAACATTATCTGCAGCTGTTTTTTCAAACTATGGAGAAGGATCCAATATTTCTGCTCCTGGGGTAGATATTTATAGTTCATTTCCAAAAAACGATTTCCAATATGCTGAAGGCACAAGTATGGCTGCTCCTATAGTAGCAGGTATTATAGCTTTGATGAAGAGTATTAACAAAGATATTACTGTACAACAAGTAATACAAGTACTACAAAGCACCGGGAAACCAGTGTCTGGCAATGTACCCCCAATGGTACAGGCTGACAAAGCTCTTCAAGTTGTGAAAAGTGGCGACTACAATAAAACAACTCCTAATCCTTATGAAGATGAAGAAATCGTTCCTGATGGTGGAACTGATTATTCTTTGATAAGAAAACTAATTGAAGAATACAAAAAGAAAATTGCTGAATTAGAACAACAGCTTCCAGAAAACAAGAGCAAAATCAAATAAGAAATGAATAAGAAACTAAAATTTTCATGGGGACATATTATTGCCTTCTTAGCACTAATTTTTATAAGCTATGTCTCCTATATAGGTGATTTCTATCAAAATGGAGGAAATTTCAAAGAGTCCATTATTAAGGTAGTGATTCTTAATATTGCACTTTTAGCAACCTTTATTGGAGCTCAAATTCAAAAAGGTACTGATGTAAAATTTGATAAATCTATAATAATTGAGAGAGTTTTATTTTTGCTTGCCCCTATTGTTTTAATAATAGCTATGATTCCAAACAATCATTTTTGGAATGTTTATAATCAAAAAAAACAAATAGAGGTGTTGTTCAACGGTTCAATTTCCGAATCTAAAAAAATGTTTATGGAATATGATGATTATGCGAATAAGCGCATTTCTGATTATTCAGAAGTATTAGACAATGTTATCCGACGTAAATCAACAGATAGTAAAACTTATGCAAGAAGTGGGTTTAATGGTGTGAATGACCATATTAGAAAAGGAAATTATATTCATACATTGCAACTACAGCTTCTCTCAAAAAACAGTATAGAGCTTCAAGCTGAAGCCAATAAATGGCTCGACAAAGCTAATAAGGACGTGAGTGTATGGAATGCATTCCTTATTGGTAATATTGAAAAAATTTCAGAAGCTATCAAAACTTGGAATAAATTGTTGGTAGAATATAGTA
>CAZFXK010000053.1:9983-16555 GCA_964522975.1 uncultured Bacteroides sp.
GGAGCTTTTACACCGTTATTAAAAAGAGAAGTGAAAGCAATTTTAGATAATTCAACAATCATTTCAGAAGTGTCAATTTCTGCAGATAAAGCCAGCATATCTGCTACTCACTCATCCCCTGCTTCTTTATATAAAGAAGAGGAAACTGATAAAAGCAATCAATCTGATGACATTGACAGTTTTGATATATTCGATATTGAAGAAGATACAGATTATGCAGATGAAGAAGTAGAAGGTATGGAAGAGGAGGTATCTTATGATGAGAGCAAAAATCATCAAAACACAAGTAACAAACCTTTAGAGACGACTATGTTTGCACGTCCATTTTCCTTTACAGGGAGAATAAGACGGACCGAGTATTGGTTCACACTTTTTATTATTCTTGTTATAATTATATTTATAGCATCAATATTTGAAATAGGAAGCCTAATTAGTGGATTAACGTTCTCTATACTATCTATTCCGCTTTCTTGGTTTTATTTCGCTCAAAGTGCAAAAAGATGCCATGATCTAGGGAACTCTGGATGGTATCAACTTATCCCTTTCTACCTTATTTGGATGCTATTTGCTGAAGGTGAGTCAGGTAACAATATATATGGAGGAAGTCCGAAATAATTTTATAGAAATAAAATATGACAGATAAATATATAATATTAGATAATGTTGAAGAGTATACAGCTGAACAATTAGTAGAGTTTATTCATAAAGGAATAATAACCTATATAGAGCTGAAAACAGAAACTAATGGTCAGTTTGATGCTCGAAAAAGGAAGCAGGTAAAAAAACTCTTAGAAAATGGCGATCAAGACGCATGGGAGAAAGTTAAACAGGAGGGAACATTAGAAGCTGTTCAACATTACCTTGATATTTATCCAAATGGAGAATTTAGAGAAGAAGCCATAAATTTTAAAATGGAAATTCAAATTCAAATTGACCATGAAGAAAACGCTACTGCTGCTGATAGAGAGTGGGAATCTGTTGATAAAAATAGTATTAAAGAACTACAAGCCTTCAACAAAAAAAATCCAAATAGCCAATATCAATATGAGGCAAACACCCTTCTGGAAAAATTATACACTCATGAAGTTATGGGTTTTGGTACAGATTCTCTTGTAAGCAAGATCAAGAAGTATCAGACTGAAGGAGGAGAACTTAAAACTATAGATGACAATATAATTAAAGAGATAAAAACCTATCTTGAAGAAAAAATAATTTCTAAAGATGAGTTTTTAAGAATAATAAAAGAAGACACCAACTTATTGAGTGCAGGGATAATTAAGCGTATCGTTAGTGACAAAAAAGACAAAGTTATATCTTTAAAAGATTTGGTTGGAATAGAAATAGATAAACTATTTATTCAAAAAATGCTCATGGGTGAAAATCCGCAAATATTCAATAGTCCTCAAAAGCTAGACAGAATTCATAAACCATCTACTGAAGTTTATTTTTGGGGAATTCCATCATCTGGTAAAAGTTGTGCATTGGGTGCAATATTAACTGCTGCTGCAAATGGGAAAGGAGCTGCTAAATCAATGGATCCCGATATACATTCGCAAGGACATGGCTACATGAATCAACTTAAAAAACTATTTAAAGATGGAAAGGTTAGCACTCTCATGGAGGGAACTTCTATCGATGCTTTTTATGAGATGGGATTTGATTTGATTGATGAAAAAGATAATAGATATCCTTTCACGTTTATAGATATGGCAGGTGAATTGATGCGGTGTATGTATAAGGAAAATGCAAAGGAGCCATTAGATGCAACTCAAACAGAAATGTTAGACACCTTAACAAATGTTCTTATCGATAATCGCTCTAGAAGTCGCAAGATGCATATATTCGTAATAGAGTATGGTGCAGAAGACAAACTATATGAAGGCATGCCTCAAGACATCTTCCTTGAAGGTGCTGCTTCGTACATTAAGAACACAGGTATCTTTAAAAAAGAAACTGATGCTATCTTTATAATGATAACTAAAATAGACAAAGCAAAAGATACTTCAAAAGATGCTTTAAACAAATATGTAAACGATAATTATTTAGGGTTCTACAATGCACTTGAATTAATATGTAAAGAAAATGAGATTAACAGAGGGCGAGTAGAAAAAATAAACTTTTCACTTGGTGAAGTATGCTTTCAAAACTACTGCCGCTTCGATGCTCGTGCTGCAGAAAATGTGGTAGATATACTTCTACAACGTTCTAGAAGTTTTAGAGGAGGAAAAATAGGAAATATCATTAAAAATCTTGGAAAATAATATGAAATTAGGTTTAATAATAATGACTACAAGCGGTCTTAGTGGTGGCGAGAAAGAATATTATTCCATTAACAAAAACGATTCATGGGGAATGCATGCATCAAATGCACGTTCTTATATTAAAGTCACCTTGAAAAACTTTGATGGAACTAGTAAAAACACCATCTTTATTAAATTTATAGGGAAGATTGGTTACCTTATTTGTTTAGTTAAAGCCAGACCTGAGGGTAGTGGTAGATCAAATGACAACACTGCATCATGGATTTATATTCCTTCTGATATAGAAATATCAGGAGAAGAAACTAAGCAAATATTAGATGAGGTTGAGTCTGCTATATCTGCACCTAAAGAAATCAATACTGAACGATTGGAAGAGGTATTTAGCAAGACATATATAAAAAAAGATATCCAAAAATCTGTCATGCGCCAATTATCTTCTAAAAATGAAGGAAAAATTGCAGTAAGGTTTTATGACGATAACACAGAACATACATTAAACAATCTATTAGGTAATAATATAGCTCAAAAAGAATACTCAAAATTCAAAGCTGTGTTTTTTATCGATAAAGATTCTGGTATTACTCCTAATCCTATTACTACTCAACTATTAATAAATCCAATTACTAAAATCTGCACAATATCTCCACCGAAAAAAGATACTAATGGATTTATACCGTACATAAACAATTCTTCTAATCAATTTTCTAGAAAAATAGAAGTGTTAGAAGGTAATTCTTTTAATATCGTATGGAGGAAAGAAGGTTATAGTCATGTAACAAAAACTTACACAGTAAATATTGATGATGATAACAAAGCACCGAGTGGTATTAATTTATCTTCGGACGACTATAAACTGATAGTTCTAAAATCTTGGTTCAATGTTATTAACAGTAAAAATCAAAGAGTAAAAGATTGCACTATTACTCTTAATAGCTTTCCTTTAAGACTAAAAGAAACACCTATAACAGAAAAGCTATTGAAAGGTAAAGTTAAATTAGAAGTAGAAAAAGAAGGATATAAACCATACAGTAAAGAACATGATAATATCTTACAAAACACTCCTATTACTATACCACTACAACGTATTATATATCACTACGAGTTAACTATTCCAATTTTTAATCAAGAAAAAGAAGAATTGGATGAGCCAGCTAAAGTTATTATTGACATAAAGCATAAGATAATTAACTCTCCTATACCTGGTTACAAATTGGACATAACTCCCTTTCCAAGAAGAGAAGCTAACATTTTAGAGGGAAATTTGAAGTATGATAAAAACATAGATAAGAAACTAAGAACCAAGTGTTTTTTGAATGGTTTTATAGCTTCTTTTATAGCATGTCTTATCATTGCATCAAGCATAGTTTTATGGATAAAAAAAGATGATATTAAGCAAAAAGTAAAAGAATATAAAACTGAGAAAACAAAAAAGGGTAATGAACGAGATAGTGAAAGAACACAAGAGAGAACTTCTGCTATAAAATATTTAGATGAAAATACTGAATGGGAAAAAGAAAAGCTAAATAAACTTTATGAGGGTTTGTATAACAGTATGGTTAACTTCAATCTTGATGATTTGGTGGATACCTGGGGTGAAAAACTATCTGAATCTTCTAGATTTCTTGAAATTATTGAAGCAGCAGAACTTGCAAAAAATAGTGAGTGGGATTCTACTCGAACAAAGAAAGAAATAGACTATTTAGTAATTGATACTACCATCAATGTAGATAAATACATTGAATGGTTAAAGACTAATTCAATTGTTCTTGCTCCACCTGAGAAATCCACAGCTAAAGGAGATTAAATTGATAGTGTTCAAAATTAGCTAAGAAAAATAAGAAAACTACAAATAAAAAAGAAAAATATACTCCCAATAATTAATTAATAGCATATGAAAAATACGGTAAAAACATTAATCCTTTTATTAGCTATCGCAGTTGGTATTGGTGGAATTTTGATTTACGCAACAACAAGAGTAGGTACACCCAAAATTCCAATTCAGGTTAACCAGTATAAAGTTGACTTATTGAAAAATTATGAGAATCTATCGAAGACAAAGAAGGAGACCCAATCTGATTCCATTTATACAGTCGTTATAGATAAAATAGATGTTTATAAGGCTGAAGATAAGATAACTTCATCTGAAGCTGACATAAATCTTAATGAGTTTATGAACGTTTATGCACCTCTATTTATTGAGAATTCTTTTGATAAGTTTAAAAAATCTGTGTGGAATGATAATAATCATAACAATATGCTCACACGGAGCAAAGAACTAAAACTATTAAAACATAGTGATAAATCACCTGTATTAAGCAAGGAGAGCATAAACTCTCTCAATCTTATTGATGAAATTATTGCGGATTATCATCAAGCGCAGATAATAGCTAATAATACATCATTTAGAAGTATTGCAGAGGCACAGTCTATAATCAGCAAAGCTGAACAATATGCTAATAATGAATATTTGTCCAATTGCAAAGAGTTATCTAATTCCTTGAATACTGTAAAAAGTAAAATTGCAAAATCGCATTATGAATATATCAACAATAAAGTAGAGGGATTAAGCTATTATAGCAATTACAGCAAGAGTGATTACTATAATTTAATACCAGATATTCAAGATGCTATAAACAAATACAATACTAACGCCATGAATCTGTATGGCTTTAAAGAAAATGAAGAATACCTAACAAAGAAAATTAACACTTTAATTGAAAAAGCAATGAGGTATTATAATTATTAGATTTCTATTTTCTATTAAAAACTATAAAACAACTACTTTATGAAAACATCTAAACTTGCAAAATTGCTCTTACTTACAGCTGTCTTTATATGCGTTAGCAATTATACTGAAGCTCAAAATATACTTGAGCAAGCTAAAGCCATAGAAGCTAAAATAGCTACTGAGAAAAAAGAAGAAAATGAAAGTTATGAAAGTGCGTGCAATACAGGAACAATTAAAGCCTTTAAAGATTATCTAAATAAATACCCAAAAGGAAAATTTGTAACTGACATAAATAATCGAATAGCTGACTATGATATTTGGTCAAAAGCCAAAAATACAAATACTATCACTGCATATAATTCATACCTGCAAAATTCAGAATTTAAAGTTTTCTCATCAGAAGCAAAGGAGGCAATTATTGAATTGCAATCAATAGATGAGTGGAATAGAATAAAAGTCGTTGATAATATAACTAAAGTTGAAGAGTTTTTAGTTAAGTATCCAAATTCATCACGTAAATCAGATGCACAAAAAATGATTCATGAACTTAAAGCAGTAAGCTATTATAAATCGGGGAACTTAGCAAGTGCATATCTTGAATTTGAAAAAACTGGAGGTAAGCAATTTATCTCAAGTGAAAACAGAATCTTTTATGACAAGTCTGAAGAATATTATGAATATTATCTTCTTGGAGAAACATCTAAAGAGGTTGACTTAACATCGTTTCTAAACAAATATCCCCACAGTGATTATTATGATAAGGTATCCAATATGGTGGCTATTTCTAAAGCAAAAGAATTCTCAATGTACACTGGAGAATCCTCTTTCAATGCTGCATTGAGATACGCAAAAGATGATTATACAAAAAAACGAGTAAAATTGTATATTGATTCAAGCAAAAAAGAGTATTCAAAACATAAGAAACAGAAAGCGAGTGCAAGACGTTTTCAAAACGGTGGTACAGTTCTTTTTGGCTTTGAACTATTAGATTTTGGTTGGAATGGAATTTCATCAGACGTAGATTACTTTGATATTTATTATTACAATATGGGTTTGAGTCTAAAACTTGGCAACTATAAGGACCCTGTTCAATTTGAAGTTGGTGTTAAGCCTGGTTTGCTAATTATTGATGATGGAATTAATGATATTGAAACAAAATTTCACATGCCTGCATATGCTAGATTAAAACTTAATCTTTTAAGTTTTGACAATGATGCAAAATTCTATATTTCAGGATTAGGATATTATAACGCTGTTAGAAATGATGAGTTAGAGAACGAATACTCTGTGGGTGGAGGTATCGGCATGGCTTGGCGCCATTGGGATTGGCATATGTTATATTATAAGCAAGATTTAAATATAAAGAATTATCTAAAAAACAATATGTTAGGCACCTCAATAATATATTACTTTAATTAGTTAGTTAGTTGGCGTGTATAAAATTTACAAGATGAAAAATAAAATTACAGCTTTAATTGTGTGTTTAGTCTTGAGTACAACATTTGTATTTTCTCAAGACATAAAACGTCCCGATTCATACAATTACACACGAGGCTTTGAAGCCCTTGAGAACAATAAAACAG
>CAZFXK010000054.1:0-16400 GCA_964522975.1 uncultured Bacteroides sp.
CATTTATTACATCCCATGATTTTATATATCCATCCGAAGCTTCCATGACACCAACTATGTACTTCTCAAGTTCCTTAGTAAGAATTTCTTCTTTTTCTTCAGGGGTCTTTACTATAATACTTTCCAACACCCAATGAATAGCTACATCATCAATATAATAATCACCAGAACCAGTAGCTGAACCAACAGCTACAGTAAAATTAGTCAATGATTTTTGCTCAGAAGTTAATTTCTCTTTACTTAAATCCAGATTTATAACTCCCCACTTATTATCTTCACAACCAAAATCATTTGGAGAACCAAACTGAAACAAACTACTACCATTTATGCTTAGCTTCATTCCACTACCATATCTACCAGTAGTACCTGTACCATAGAACCTTAACGATATTTTATTGCAATCGCCTAAAGTAGTATTTGGCGGTAAAGATACTGGAAACTCAGGATATGATTGATTACTAATGACATTTAGGACTTGATTCTTTTCCCCAGATGGATCTACTACTACTGTTGCACTTCCTGACCCCATCATTGAATACACATCTCCTAAATCATTTGTATCAAAATCGCTAATTAATGTGTTACCCACTATACTTCCTGATGTTATCTCCCAAAACATAGAAACGTTGTCTATCAAATAGTTTCCAGAACCAGTACCCGAACCGATAGATAAAGTAAAGGATGTAAGCTCCTTTTCAGCATCTGACAGGTTTAGCTCAGAAATATCCAAGGCTATCATCCCTCTTCCCCAGGCACCATCGGGACAACCAAAGCTAGCTGGAGATTTTGCAGTATAATCAGTCATCGGTCTATCATTTATCCCCATACGCATACCTCCCCCATACAATCCAGTAGCACCTGTGCCATAGAAATCCACAAATACTTTTGTATAATTTCCTAACTTTCTACCGTCAGGTAAAGATATTTTAATTTTCGGAAAAGAATAAGTTGCAGGAGTCTCTGTATTACCTACACGTAAAACTTTCCCTGATACTCCTTTCGGATCTTCTTCCACTACTGCAGAACTATTACCTGTCATAGGATAAATACTGCCTAAATCATCAAACTCAAAATCTGCAACAATATCAAACCCTGAAGTTGTTTCGGTAGGAAGTACAATATCAGCAATTAAACCATCTAAATAAGTCTTATTTTGCTGTGCATACCAACATAAATTATGCCCATGTAACAAAAGTCCTACATCTTTAGCCGTCCCTACAAGATTTTGAATAGCATTGAAATCCATATCTCCATCTTCTTTCACAACTGAAGCATGAACCATAGCATTAACTGGTGTTACTTCCATAAAATTAGCAAGTGCTAGACTAGACTTTGTTCCTTTTGATATAAATTCATCAACCGACATTTTCACTCCCAGCTTAAAAATAGGATAGTCATTTACATTAATGTAACTTTTAAGTACATCAAAACTATTTAAATATTCACTTTCAGCTACATCTGTTGGTTTCTCAGGAAGGAAATCGGATTTTAAATCAAGATCAGCACAAGATGAAATGAATAGCATTAAAAATACTATAATAACTGAAAAAAATTGATTTATATTTTTCATACTTTTCTGTTTTTAATCACTTTCTTTCTACTGTAAAATATTCGGGAACAATACCTCTATCACGAACCACCAAGGTATCTTTAGTGACATACTGAACGTTGAGATTTGTAAAATTAACCTGATAGTCGAGATATAATGCATCACGATCTTTTCCTCCTATACTATTTTTCTCACCCTTTGACACAAACATTCCCGATCCTGTAACTTCATAAGTATCCGTAGAGGCACTAACAATACAGGTTCCATCATCATCAAAATCCATAAGTACATTAAAGTGAACATCTTTACCATCATTATCTTTAATGGTTAATGGCAATGTAGCTTTTGTCAAAGAATTCGTTGTAATACTTACTTCTTCGTCCTGCTCTACATATTTTTGATGGCGTATGTTTGTAACAATTCCTTCACCACTAGTTATTCGATCTACACCTCTTCTTAAGTAATTAGCATGCCATGGATTTACAAACTTAACAACACAAATCACAAAATCTTGAGGTTTTACTGTCCAGTGTGCATCAATACAACGATCTGGATTTTCAACTTGCGGAGCACCTCGAAGAATTGTATCTGCCCCCTGTACATCTGTCATAATTAATGGAATTGCATAAGTGTTCATTAAAGATCCAGGATCCTCAAAGAATTCATCTGCAAGCTCAACTTCTACACCTCCCATAGTGGTTCCTGATGGAATGACTATTTGATTAGAAGATAGTTTATAATATGAAGTTGGCATAGGAATTATTTGCCCACCATCAGAGAAATAAAGATTATCACAAAGTGACTCAGAAACCTTAAAATCTATAACTCTATTTTTATTATTCTTATATACACCACCCATAAATGCCATAATTTTCATCTTATGCTCATTATCAAGAGAGGTATCAAAACTCATATCATCCCCAAGCTCTATAGTTCGCACATAATAGGGATTGGCAAAATAAACTGATTGATAATCAAAGTCAGGAAAATCTTTATCCTGATTTGAACATGAAGCTAATAATCCTGCAACAAGAAGCAGCAATATATATGTTTTTTGTATTTTCATAATTTATTAAGATATTAATTCCAACCTTTATTTTGGACAAGATTACTGTATTTTAATATTTCGGAATAAGGAATGGGACCATAATACATAAATTCCTTATATGATCGAACTTCAACTTCTATTGGTGAATAGATATTATTATTAACATTCATTCCAAGAGCCATTTCATTTAAGTCTAATTTCCAACGCCGTATATCCCAAAAACGAAAACTCTCAAAACATAGCTCAAGGCGTCTCTCATTACGAATAACTTCACGCATTTTATTTTTATCACGCTTACATTCTTCTAAATAAGGATCTTCACTGTTAATTCCAACTCCAGCCCTTTTACGAATAGCTTTAATTACATCGTATGCAGAATAAGATTCTCCTCCTTTTCCTTCAGGTCCCCAGGCTTCATTAGCTGCCTCTGCGTAGTTAAGGTATATTTCAGTATATCGTATAAGTGGATCATAATGTGTTTTACGAGTGATAGAAGCTGGATTACAATTAACATCCATACGAAGACGTTTTTTCATATAGTAACCTGTACGAGTAGAAGTCTCCTTCATATTGATTCCATCATCTGTATTGGAATATGTACCTGTTAGAATAATCTGATCCATCACACCAGCTTTACTACCATTGTATATAATATAGTGAGACAAGCGAGGATCTCTATTTTCATAAGGATTGTTGGGATTATATTTGCTTTTGTTTTTATCTTCATAATTTATAGGATAACCATTAGCCATAGGAAACGCATCTACCAAATTTTGTGTTGGGTTCATATAACCTTTACCAAATAAAGATGGAGGAAAGTTTTCTTCTTCTTGATTTGAACTATTCGTTGACAGGTTTCTCCTCCATATAATTTCTTTTGGATTAGATCCTTCTGACAAACCATCAATATCTGACACATTTGCATAATATGTATGACCATTTGAAGCAAGACCATCTAGCCCACCAATGTATTTCAATACATCTGCCGCATGACTTGCAGCATCAGCCCAGGTTACACTATTAGAAGGATCTTGAAAAGCAGGGCTTGCAGCCAACAGTGAGGCTCTAGAACGAATAGATCTCACAATTTGCCCATTAACTAATTGTCGTGAATCATTCCCCATTGCACGGTTATATAAATCAGGATCAGATGTAATTGATCTGAAAATCTCAGGTATTTGGTCTGCAGTCTTTATGTTATTATACTCCAAGGGTAAATATTCACTAGCTAAGTCCAAATCAGAATAAATCTGTTTAATACATTCTTCAAATGAAGCACGAGGTAAATTAAAATCGGCATCAGCATCTAAAAAACTAATGATATTGGGAACCCCCATCAATTTACCTTCCTCAGAATAGCCAGCATGTGCACGCACGAGATAATACATATGTAATGCACGCATTGCGTATGCTTCTCCTTTCATTCTAAGGCGCAACAACTGATCAACCGTTTCGTTTTTAACAAAAGGTTTTACATTATCAATGTTTTCAAGAAAAATATTTAGATGAAGAATTGCATTAAAACTATTACTCCAACGATTAAACGGATTATTTTGAGAAGTCCATGAACCAGTAGCAATTTTTAGATAATTATTACTCTTTTGGTTAGTAACTGCATCATCTGTAGCATAATCACTATTATCATAATAAGAAGGAATCACACTATAAGATTGTAATAAAAATCCTTGTGCAAAGGAAGGATCATCGGGTAGTTCTGATAAATCGTTCAGGTTTTCATTTGCTGGAGTAAACAAATCATCACAACCTAAGAAAAACAAAATAGTTATCAGAATAAAAAATATATTCTTTTTCATGTTTTTTTTATTAAATGATTAAAAAGAAGCTTTAATACCAAGATTAAAGAAACGACACTGAGGAAAACTTCCAACATTCATCTCCATATGTTTTCGTTCCTTTGCAATTGTTAGGATATCATCAGCGTTAAAATAAACACTCAAATCATCAACAAAAGTATTTCTAAAAAGGGACTTAGGTAAATCATAGGTAAGTTGAATTCTTTTCAAATTAAATCTATTAGTTTTATACATCCAAAAAGTGGAATTTCTCAAATTGTTGCTATTATCTGTCGTCGTTAAACGGGGATAAGTTGCTATATTTTTTGTTTCTTCAGTCCAACGACCATAAACAATGTCTGAATATTTACTATTCCCTCTTATCCAATAATATGAGTTATCTTTAAAACCAATAGCTCCTGATTGCCCTGTTCCCATAGCAAAAAATGTAAAGTTTTTCCACTTTAAAGTAAGGTTTAACCCATAGGTAAAAGGAGAAACAGACCAACCATTATGTCCCAAATCAACTTGATCTTTAGAATCGATTACATTATCACCATTCACATCTTTATACTTGAGATCACCAGGTCTCACCTCTCCAAAAGTTTGTGTTGCATGATTTTCAATATCCGCTTGACTATCAAAGAAACCCTCACAAATATATCCCCAATAAGAATCCAAAGGTTTACCTGCACGATTTTGATAAGTATCAGAATATGCTTCATCTCTACGAATAGCTCTAGTAGAAATATACATTCCTGCAAATCCAAGTAAAACATCGACTTCTCCAATCTTTTTATTCAAATTAAGAGTAAAATCAATTCCCATACGTTTATCTTTATTGTAATTAATATATGGGGAGAATCCTCCATAAAAAGAAGGGAATGTTGTTGATGCTCCTTGTGTTAACAAGCCATCTGTATATTGAAGAAAATAATTGGTATCAAAAGATATCAGCTTATTAAGAATACTTGCTTCCAATCCAACACGGAACTCTTTCCTTTCTATAAAGCCTAGAGTTTGATTATCTCCACGTATAGCCTTTGTTACACGCCATCCTCCTTGACCTCCATCACGCCATTGATACCATCCTCCCTTAGGATCATAATACCCTTTATACATGTAATAATCGCTTATATCTATATCCTGTTTAAGGTTTGCAAAAGAAGTAGTTAGTTTAAGATTATCAATAAAAGGAAGATTATTTTTAAATATATTCTCATCACTAAGACGCCATCCCAACGTAATAGACGGAGAAAAGGAGTTACGATTTCCTGAAGCTAACTTGGCCGAGTGAATTATAGCACTTGAAAAATCAACATAATATTTATGTTGATAGTTATAACCAACTTGAACTCCTAAATTGACATTACTTATACGATGATAATCACTTGAACCCTCTTCTGTATCATCACTTCGAGAATTTTGAGTTTGGTAACCCCAACCAATCAATGAACCAGAGATATTATGTCTATCTAGAAATGTTCGATTATAATTAAATTGTGCACTAAAAGACATAGTTTGTGTATAATAGGTAGTTCCTATAGATTCACTAGTTGAAGGTTTGTCTATATTATACTTATTTAACCCTATGATCATGTCTTTCCCATTTACTGATGACCAAGTTGGTTCATAAACAGCATACTTTTCATTCCATTGTTCATTATAAAAATTTGTATAATCTATACTATACGTAGTTTTAAATGAAAGACCTTTAAGTAAATCGCCTAAATCAGCACCTAAACTTACATTAAAAAGAATAGTTCGTTTTTTAGATTTAGTATATCCCCCAGCTAACATATCTGAAAAAACATTTGTATGATCTGTTGATGTTCCTCCAAACAAATACTTACCATCAATCAAATAATTACTATTTTTTGCTAATGATTGTAGAGTAGGATTGGATGGGTCAATCATATCTACTGGAATTAAAGGCGAGAACCAGTTAGGACGAAGAGTGGATGCACTGCCAAAAAAATTACCATTGCCATTATACGAATCATTAAAAATAACAGCAGCATCAGCTGAAGCCGTCAACCATTTAGTCAAATTTACATCCACATTGGATTTTACATGAAAAGCCATATCATTGTCTTTTCTTTTTTCTCCAAACTTTACTAATCCATTTTGGTAATTCATCCCGAAATTTGAATAATAACGTGCACGTTCATTCCCTCCGGATATCTCACCAATAACCTCTGTTTTATTATATGCTTTTCTTAGATAGTCAGATGAATAAAAATCAATATCAGGATAACGATATGGGTTTGTTCCTGCTGCTGTATGATAAATTGAAGATTGACTATATCTCTCTGTTATTCCATCATTGCGGCATGCTTCATTATAAAAAGTCATATATTCTCCTGCATTTAAATAGTTGGGATAGTTTTTAGGGATATAAAATCCAGTGTTAACATTAACATCAATAGATAAAGGTTTAGCCACACCTCTTTTTGTAGTAATCAAAACCACCCCTTTTGCAGCTTTACTACCATATAAAACTACAGCACTTGCCCCTTTTAAGATAGTTACTGATTCAACTTGTGAAGCATTTATAGCATATGCATCACGGGGAATTCCATCAATTAAAATCAATGCAGATTGCCCCCAAATATTTCCATTAAAACCTCCAACAATACTTTGAAGACCATCTAAAGCATATGTAGATTGGCTTTTCTTCATTAAGTTGGATATATTAACCATAGAAGTAGCCCCCAAAAGATCTTCTTGAGCAACTGTTCCAAAAGCTACATTTACCAGGCTATCGTTTCTCTCATTTTGTCCCTGAATATCTTGAATATTTAGCAACAATATAACGAAAAGCAAACTGCTAATATTTATTATGTCTTTTTTCATTTTATCAACAATTAAAATTATCCTTATTACCATCCAGGATTTTGTTCAAATTCTTTATACATATTTACATCATCCTTTAAGAAAGGAAACCAATAATGCTTTTGTCCATATTGCCTTTCATGCAGTACTTCTTCTCTAAGATTTAATACCCGAGCTTCCTTTGGATTACGAAAAATTTCTTCTTCCGAAGATCCACGATCAAAATAAATTGCAGTTTTCAATGTATAAGGCTTTTCTAACAAAAGCATCCAGCGTTTTAAATCCAAGAAACGGTGCCCTTCAAAAGCTAACTCTACTGCACGCTCACGACGTATTTCACTCATAAAACTCTCTTTATCACTTAAAAATTTAAGATGAACAGGGTCTACTCCTGCTCTAGAACGGATTTTATTTACAGCATCTACTGCAGTCAAGCTATAATCTTTCGCTTGACTTTGAGGAGATCCATATCCATATAAAGTTGCTTCTGAATACATTAAGTAAATATCAGCTAAACGTAGGAGACTAAGTACCATACAATTATTATCCACATAACCCTCCCATTGATTATTATATTTTGAAGTAAACTTAGATTGCATATACCCTGTAAACACTGATTTTGCAGCATTTAAAGGATCATTTCTAAAACGTCCATCAGTATATAAGCTAGCATATTGTCTTTCCGGATCATTACCTACTCGTGACCCATCAAGTACACATCTTTCACCATCAATGATGATATCATGATATAAGCGTGGATCTCTATCTTTCCATGGATATTCTGGATCATAACCAGATTCGGAATCTTTTTTTGCTAAATTCGGGATAGGAAGACCATTGGCCATACCATAATAATTTACATAATTAGCAGTTGGATAACATTTTATACCAGAATTAACTAAACTTGGTGGCCTATAATCATTAACTTGATTCCAACGCCATCTGCCATTTGAAGCAGTCAAATTCTCATAAAAGACAGCTTCTTTTAATCCAGGAAGTTTTCCACTTTGATTATAAGTATAAAATAATTGAGTATAATCAGAAAAATCAGCTAATTCATAACGCTTGGTAGATTCACAAATTTTCAAAACTTCAGCGAAAATATCAGCTGCTTTTTTACAATATTCAGTATCATAGGAAGCACTCCCTCCTGAAACAGAATTCATGAGTGGACTACCTGCCCAAAGTAAATTTTTCCCCAAAAAAGCTAAGGCCATAACCTTATTTATACGGATATTATTATTCCCTAATGTAAGTTTTCCCACAGTGGTTTGATCCCAATCTACTGGAAGTAATTCTGCCGCTTTCTGCAAGTCAGCGGAAACTTTATCTGCAGTTTCTTTATAAGTTAAACGTGGTAAATTAAAACTTATATTTGGAGGCAAAACCTCGTCAATATATGGAAGTCCTCCCCAATACTGCATTAACATAAAATGAAACCATCCTCTAAAAAAATAAAGTTGCCCTGCAATTAATTTTTGTTCTTCTTCTGTCGCATCTATCATTTTATCTAAATTAGCCAGACCAATGTTCGCTTTACGAATACCCATCCAAGATAATCCCCATAAGTTTCCTTTTCCATTTTTTGAATCATTATATTCATTGGGATTTCCTCCTGTTTTAAACCAAGAGTAATAAGCTGTTTCCCAAGCCCAATAATTTCCTTGATCAAACTGATTAGCAACCAAACGTTGTTCAGTAGGTTCCCAATATTCGTCTTCTCCAAAATTCCAACAATTGTGGTATTCTTCAGCAGAAATCAACGGAATATGGTTATATAAATGCTCAACAAATCCTTGAAAATTCGTAAAGTTTTTATAAACATCATCAGGATTAATATCGCTATGTGGAGATTTATCCAAATAATCAGTACATGCATTAAATCCTAATGAGGTAAGAAATAATGCAACATATAATATATTTCTAATATGTTTTCTCATATTATTTTAATTTAAAAAGTTATATTAACACCAAGATTAAAACGTCTCATCGTAGGGTATGCTCCACTACTTCCGGATCCTTTAAAATTAGATTCTCTATCATCAGGCATATCTGTCCATAAAAAAAGATTATCTCCATTCAAGTAAACTCGACATGAAGACATACCCATTTTCTTCACATACTTACCTAAGAAAGTATAGGCAATTTCTGCATTTTTCAATCGTAGATAAGAAGCATCATAAATATAGCGAGTACCATTAGCACCCTTAGGAGCAGAAGTATTATAACGAGGCATTGGAATATCTCCTGAGCCATCTTTACTCCAATAAGTACCTTCTACGTAAGCAACATTAGAGGTAGAATGAAATGTAGGAAAATCAATTACTCGAGATACATTATTTACTCCATAAAATTGAATTAGAGCACTAAATCCTTTCCACTCAAATCCTAATGTAGCACTATAAGTATTTTGTGGAGTATCAGTATACTGATATGGTGCTTGATCATCATCAGTTATTTGACCATCTCCATTAAAGTCCATTATAATATAGTCTCCTGGTAATTTACTATCATTATTAGTGTCAGACACTGGACTTCCATATAGATCATCCCAAGTATTAATAAATCCACCATCTATAAAGGAATGGGTTTGGTTAATAGCATATCCTTCTTTTTTGCGATAAGCTGCTTTTAATTCCGGATCATCAGCAAAAATAATTTTATTCTTTGCATGCGTCATATTGAAATTACCCCATAAACGCATAGCATTGTTTAAAACCTTATTCACCCTTAATTCCAACTCATATCCTTTACTTTCAACTTTACCTAAATTTGCTGTTGGTGCTGTTGCTCCAAAATAAGTTGGTATAGCACGACTACCTCCTGATACCAATATATCAGTACGCTTATCTTTAAACACATCTACAGAACCTGAAATAAGACCTCCAAAAAAGGAGTAATCAACACCTAAATTTTGTTTTTCTACTGTTTCCCAACTTACATCCATATTTCCTAACGATGTAATTCTATAAATTGTATAAGGCGTAGTAGAAGGTACAGTTCCCATTGAAATATTACCTCCATACCCCCATTGATCTTGATAAAGCCAACGACCTCCAACATTATCGTCTCCAATTTTACCATAGGAACCACGAATCTTAAACATATCAAGAAACTTTAGTGATTTCATAAACTTCTCTTCACTAAGCATCCAACCAACAGAAAAAGAAGGGAAAAAAGCAAAACGATAATTTGGTCCAAATTTCTCCGAACCATTATAAGCACCATTAAATTCAGCTAAATATCTAGTATCATAATTATAAGTTGTACGAAACACCCAATCTTCTCGGAAATGTTTGAATTGACTACCTCTTGCCCATTGTTCACGGCTAAAAAGTCCCATAGCGCCTATATCATGCTTTCCAAATTTTCGAGAATAGTTAATCTGTCCGGAGTAATATATTTTGCGGAAGGTTTGACCTTTATCAACATTACCTGCTTGAATAGACCATCGAGTCGCTTCAAGATAATCCTCACCTCGCTCATATAAAATATCTCCACTATCAGGATTAACCCACATACGATGCGGATAATTGTAAAGATCATTTATTCCACGTCCATTTTCTAAAAAAGAGTGGTCGTAAGAGAAGTTTACTTTAACGTTTAATCCTTTAGCTAACATTCCTAGATCCTGAGTAAGGATAAAGTCAGTATTAATCTGAGTAGTTGTTCGTTTTTCCACTCCTGATGTGGCTAAGTTTGAAACAGAATTAGGAACATCAGCATTTCTTGGATCATAATATCCAAACAACCCATTCGAATACACGGGACGCATTGCATCCGGAGCAGTTCGATAAGCTGAAGCCCAATAACTACCATCTCCTGTATTTGCACCCCAAGGCAATGTTCGAACACCATTAGAACCAAATAAATTTGTGGAGAACTTAGTAGTTTTTGTTAAATTAAAGTCCAAATTACTACGGAAGTTTAAACGATTATAGCCATAGCCGGAAGAATAACCTCTGTTATTCTTAAAAGTTTTAAATAAATCTCCTTCATGTACAAAATCCACAGAAACGAAGTACGAAACAAAATTAGTCCCACCTGCTACATTTACATTTAGATTATATGACATTGCATGATTCCTGAATAATTCTTTTTCCCAATCAACATTTGGATAACGATCCCACTCTTCGAGACTAGTCGGATTACGATACTTATCAATAATCTCCATAGGTTTATAAGAGTTCCAAGCAGTAGGAGAAATACCCATCTCTCGCTCTAATACTTTGTTTTTCAATAAGAATGTATCATAAGCATCATATTTTTCAGGAAGCTTTGATGCAACTTTCATTGTAGCATTTGCCCTAACATTTATTTGTGCTTTACCCTCTTGTCCACGTTTTGTAGTTATTAAAATAACACCATTAGCACCTTTCACACCATATACAGCAGTAGCTGAAGCATCTTTTAAAACAGAAATAGTTTCTACAGAAGAGATGTCAACTGTATTCATCGAACGTTCAATCCCATCAACTAAGACCAAAGGATCACTGCTATTCCAAGAACTCTGACCACGAATAACAATTTTAGGATCTTCATCACCTGGCATTCCTGTAGATGTCGTAGTTACTACTCCAGGTAAGTTTCCTGTCAAAGCTTGTCCGAGACTAGATACGCCACCGGTTCGCTCCAAAACCTTAGCATTAGTTTGAGTTATAGCACCTACAATACTAGCCTTCTTTTGTTGACCATAGCCTACTACTACAACTTCTTCTAATTGAACATTATCTGCCTTCAAAATAACTTTTAAGAAAGCACTATCCTCCACTTTAATTTCCTGTGGCATCATACCGATGAACGACACAACAAGTACAGAACTAGCACTAGGAACTTCAAGTTGGAATTGTCCATCTATATTTGCAATAGTACCGATAGAAGCATTTTCTTTTAAGGTTATATTTGCCCCAATTACCGGCTCTTCACTTTCATCTAAAACTGTCCCTTTAACTACGATTCCATTTTGTGCAGAAACAATCAAGCAAGAAAAAGACATGCACAAAAATAGAAAGGTAAATTTTCGAATTTGTTTCTCTACATTTTCCATTTAGTATTAGTATTAGCATTAGTATTTTTTAACTGGTCTTGTATGCAAGACTTATTGATAAGTTTTCTAAATCTCAACAAATTAAAAAAAAATTAATTTTTCATAATAAACAAATATATATAAACCTACATCTAAAGGGTTTAATATATGACACAAACCATTTCTATAATGTTACATTTCTCTAAAAAACTATTCATAGACTATACGAAATGTTGCACAAAAAGCATAATTACTAGAAACAAACAACAAAAGATGTATTTCTTTTGTATTTTAGCTTTAATCTTACTTATGTGAAAATCTATAAAGAATTTATTTTTACTTCCATTACAACCCTTTTGGTTTAAATATATATGCATTTACAATCCACTAGATTTAATATTAGCACAATGAACAAGTCTCTTATTTTAATGCTTTTTTTTATATTTCTGCCTATCAATATATGTTTAGCACAACAAAACTATTTATATAGACAAAGCAAACTATCTAGTAACTTAATAACCAAAATCACTCAAGATTCGGTAGGCTATATATGGATTGGTACTGAAAATGGTTTAAATAAATTTGACGGATGGAACTATACTCATTACTTTCGTAATGATGAAGACTCCATGTCTCTATCTGGAAATTATATCGAAACATTTTTAACAGATTCAGATGAGACATTTTGGATTGGATGTAATAGAGGATTACACATCTATTCTACATATGAAGATAATTTTCACAAAATAAAATTCCCCAATAACATACATCCATCAATAAAAGATATTATCCAGTTACGAAATAAAGAAATTTGGGTTGTAACTGCAGGGTATGGGATTTTTTCAATAGACAAGGAAAATTTAACAGCAACATCTATACACAGAATTAATAACCTATTAGACCAACCTTATGCCATCCATATCTTTCAAGACCGAAACCTTCAAATTTGGATTGCTTTATCTGACAATCGTATTGCACGTATTTCTGCAAACGGAAAAGAAGTAGAAATATATAAAATTCCTATTGAACCTAAACGTAAAATACAAGGGATAACTGAAGATCATAAGGGTCGAATGTATATAGCGACAAGTTCGGAAATATTTTTATGGGATAATATATTAGAGAAACTTATACGAGTAAAAATAGAAGGTCAAATGAATATTAGAGGAATAACTTGTAGTAAAGAGGGGATTCTTTATGTTCATACGGCAGGGCAAGGATTAAAAGAAATAGATTCAAATACCATGTGTCTTTCTACAATAGAGCCCCATCCAAATCTTAATAACATTAAACAAGAAAAGATAAATGCTTTTTATGAAGATAATAAAGGAAATCTTTGGTTAGGATGTTATAAAAAAGGACTTTTAAAAATAATGAAAGAGCCCTCATTATTTGATTTTTGGAATCTATCTGACTTTTTGGGAAAAGGTTCTATACTCTCTATTTATAAAGATAAAAAAAACACAATATGGCTAGGGACATACAATAGCAACCTATTAAAAATGAATGAAAAAGGGGAAATCACCTCCTCTTTTTTCACAAAACATGATGTGGCATCTATTTTTGAGGATAGTACTGGTATATTTTGGTTGGGGAGCCATCAAGGTAATTTGCTAACTTTCTGTAGGAAAACAAAAGAAATAAGAATCGTCTCCCAATTAAAAAATAAATCTATAACAGAAATAATTGAAGATACTCAAGGTAATCTCTATTTCTCTACTTTAGGGGAAGGTTTTGTTAAGTATAACACATTAACAAAAGAATGGATTCAAATATCTGATACAACAACATTAAATAACACTATAAAACTATCAAATAACTGGATTGGAAAGATGCTTTGTGACTCAGATGGTTTTATCTGGTTAGCTCATAGCACAGGATTAGATTGCTACGATCCTCAAAAACATATTTTCATAGATTATAAAAATAGAAATAAACTAGATTCGTATATAGTCACGACGCTCATAGAAGATAGAAAAAAAAGGATATGGATTGGGACAAATAATGGATTATATAAATATAATAAAGAAAATAATTTACTAGAACATTTTGGAATAAAGGAAGGATTGCCTAATAATATAATTTGTGGAATTGGAACCGATTATATTGGAAATATTTGGTGTAGTACCCAAAGTGGTTTGTTTAAATTAAATTACGATGATAATAACATTGCTTATTATTATTCAGGTAACGGTTTAGTAGACAAGGAGTATTCAGTAGGACTATCATTACAAGATAAAGAAGGAAATATATATTTTGGTGGGCTACATGGAATAACTAAATTTATGCCAGACTCTATTAAAATGAAGAAATCTAATAGTTATCCTATCCTTTCTCATATCTATATTAATAACACCTCAACAAGTGCGAGTTACAAAATAAAGGACAAACCTATTAGTGATAAAAAATTCAATGAAACCACCGACATAAACTTATCTCACAAAGAAAAATCTTTCTCTCTTCTATTTTCAACAATGGATTTCCACAATCCTGAAAATATAATTTTCCAATATCGTTTATTAGAAATGAATAAAGAATGGAGTAAAACTTTTCCCGGAGAAAATCAAATTACGTACAACTTTTTATCACCTGGAAATTATACTTTAGAAGTGCGTTCATTTGAGAACAACACCTATTCACCAATAAATCGGATCAACATTCATATTATGCCCCCATGGTATTATGCAAAACATGTTAAATTCATCTATTTCGTACTTTTTTTGGGATTTATAATCTCTCTATATATAACAATTTTAAAACAACAACAACGAAGACAAGAAGCAAAAAACAACGAAGAGAAACTAAGATTTTTCATAAACTTAGCTCATGAATTAAGGTCCCCTTTAACACTTATCATAAGTCCATTATCCGAATTATTAAAAGAAAATCATCAAGAGAAAACTATAAAGCAACTAAGAATAATGCAGTTAAATGCTTACCGTATAATGAGCCTTATAAATCAACTACTAGATATACGTAAAATAGATAAGGGACAAATAATAGTAAATTTTGGAGAAGTAGATCTAGTTGATTTTATAAGAAAAACAATGAACTTATTTGAATACCAAGCTGAAAAGCAGAAAATAAGATTCTCTTTTGAGTCAGACTTCTCTCAGTTACCTATTTGGATTGATACCAATAGCTTTGAAAAGATCTTAACTAATTTAATTACAAATTCACTAAAATATACCCCTAAAAATGGAGAAATCACTATAATTCTGACCATCTTTAAATCAGAACATAGAACTACCTCTTCTTTCAATTATGCTGAAATTCGAATTATCGATTCTGGAATAGGTTTAAAAGAAAAAGAGATAAAACGAATATTTGATCGTTTTTATCAATCATCAGGTCATAGCCCCCTAGGGTTCGGCATTGGACTTAATCTCACAAAAATGCTGGTAGAATTACACAATGGAACCATTCAAGCTTTCAATCGAACCGATAAAAGAGGGAGCTGTTTTATTGTGCGTATACCTCTTGATAGCAAACACTTAAAAACAAAAAACAAATTCCAACAAGAATATAATCCTAGACCTAAGACAGAACCATATTGGCAAATACAAGAAAACGATGATGAATCCACAACAAAAAACAAAAAAAGAAAAAGAATATTAGTTGTTGATGATGATGAAGATATTCTCATATATCTTCAAAGAGAATTAAGCCAATATTATAAAATAATTACTGCAACTAATGGCTCTATTGCTTTACGAATTTTACTACAACAAAAAATTGATCTTATCATTTCAGATATAAATATGCCCGAAGGAGATGGATTTATGCTTTTAAAAAAAATCAAAGAAAATAATAACATTAGTCATACTCCTATTATCTTATTGACATCTCATATAGAATTTCAAAGCCGTATAAAAGGATGGCAATATGGTGCAGATGGATTTATAGAAAAACCATTTTATATTGAAGAATTACGTACCCTTTGCGATAATCTAATATCTAATCGTAGTCTATTAAAAGGAAAATTTAATGGAATCAAAGAGTTGGAGACCAAAATCACACCAATAGAAATTGAATCTAATGATGATAAATTTATTGATCGTCTTATGATTATTATAAATGCCAATATAAGCGATCTGGATATCCTAATTTATTTCGGACAAACAGTTAAGCGACATTTTTGCTATTTTG
>CAZFXK010000055.1:0-16359 GCA_964522975.1 uncultured Bacteroides sp.
ACGTTTCAACTGATATGGAAAGACGCTAAAAAAACACTTGAAATAAGTGATCGAAAAGGATCATTTGTTGGAATGAAAGAAGAAAGGATATTGAATATTACTATAGTAAGTCCTGAGCAAGGAATCGGTGATAAAGAATCTGCTCCGACCCAAATGGTAACCTATTCAGGCAAACAGATGCAGGTTAAAATATAAAATAAATTTCCATTTAGCCCGTTGTGCAGAAAGATTTATGCACAACAAGTGGAACTTTTTATCTAAATGTAGTATCTTCCTTCAGATAAAAAATAAGATGAAAGAACAAATAAAATACTATGAGAAAACAACTATTTATCTTTTTATTATTTAGCTTAATTTCATTTGTAGCGTTTGGTCAGAGTGAACTTAAGCTCTGGTATGAACAACCGGCTAAACAGTGGACTGAAGCCCTTCCCATAGGAAATGGATTTATTGGGGGAATGGTTTTTGGTGATACTGAAAATGAACTGATCCAACTGAACGAGGGGACTCTTTGGTCAGGAGGACCTCAAAAAAGAAACAGTAATCCTGAAGCTCATAAATACCTTGAGCTTATTCGTAAGGCTTTGGCAAAAGAAGATTATACATCAGCAGAAAATCTTTGTCGTAAAATGCAGGGGTATTATACTGAAAGTTTTTTGCCTTTGGGCGATTTGCATATTAAGCAAACTTATAGCGAGAGTGGACGTTTTGAAGGATATTATCGTGATTTGAGTTTGAACGAGGCAATCGCAACTACTAAATTCAAAGTTAAAGGGGTTAATTATAGTCGTGAAGTTTTTACTTCCGGTCCTGATAGCATAATGGTTATTCGAATTGTAGCTGATAGGCCGAAGATGATAAATCTGGACCTCTCTTTAAGTAGTTTGCTGAAAAATTCAGTTACGGTAAATGGAAACAACCAGTTAATTATGCGTGGGAAAGCGCCGGTACGTGTTGATCCAAGCTATTATAATAAAGAAGGAAGGAATCCAATTTTGCAAGATGACTCTGAGGGTTGTAATGGTATGCGCTTCCAAACTGTGTTAAGGGCTATTCCTGAAGGAGGGAAGATAAGTGCAGATAACTCTGGTCTTTACATTAAAGAGGCTGATGAGGTAATCCTTTTTTTATCAGCAGCAACCAGTTTTAACGGGTTCGATAAATGTCCCGATAGTCAAGGGAAAGATGAAAAAGTAATATCGGAAAGATATGTAGATAATGCACAAGTAAAACCTTACGATGTATTGAAAGCTGACCATATTGCTGATTATAAAAAATATTTTGATCGAGTGGTTTTTCATTTGCCTAACAAAAAAATGACAAAACCAGTAAACGACAAACTTCCTTCTGACTTACGATTAAAATTATATTCGTACGGCAACTACGATCCTGAACTTGAAAGTCTCTTTTTTCAATATGGGCGCTATTTGCTCATATCTTCGTCTCGTCCCGGAGGTTCTGCTGCTAACTTACAGGGGATATGGAATAAAGAGTTTCGTCCGCCTTGGAGTTCAAACTATACAATTAACATCAATACTGAAATGAACTATTGGCCTGCTGAGGCGGGTAATCTTTCAGAAATGCATATGCCTCTTTTACAGTTCATTCAGAACTTAGCTAAGACAGGAGCTGTAACAGCCAAGGAGTTTTATAGAACCAGAGGTTGGGTTGCGCATCATAACACCGACATTTGGGGGTTGAGTAATGCCGTAGGAGATTTTGGGGATGGAGATCCTAGTTGGGCAAACTGGTATATGGGAGGCAACTGGCTGTGTCAACACTTGTGGGAGCACTATAGTTTTACTGGAGATAAAGAGTTTCTTCGAGAGGTAGCTTATCCGGTAATGAAAGAGGCTGCATTATTTAGCCTGGATTGGCTTATTGAAAAAGAGGGGCATTTAACAACCTCCCCTTCTACCTCTCCGGAAGCCCTGTTTATTACAGAAGAAGGAGGACATCATTCCGTAACCGAGGGGTCGACTATGGATATTGCCATTATCCGCGACTTGTTTACCAATTTAATTGAAGCTTCAGAAGTTTTGAATATTGACTCTAAGTTTAGAAAACTTTTGGTTGAGAAACGAGCTAAATTATTACCTTATCGAATTGGAGGGCAAGGTCAATTACAAGAATGGGCTAGAGATTACAAGGATCAGGACCCCCAACATCGACATCTTTCTCATTTGTTTGGTTTGCATCCCGGACGACAAATCTCTCCATTAACAACACCAGAGCTTGCAAAAGCTTGTGAAAGAACCTTTGAAATTCGAGGAGATGAAGGTACGGGTTGGAGTAAAGGTTGGAAAATAAATTTTGCCGCCCGTCTGCTCGATGGAGATCATGCATATAAAATGATTCGTGAACTTCTACGATTTGTCGAAGAGGGGCAGGGCGGAGCCGGTGGAACCTATCCTAACTTTTTTGATGCTCATCCTCCCTTTCAAATAGATGGTAATTTTGGGGCTACAGCCGGAATGATAGAGATGTTGTTGCAAAGTCATTTGCAGGAATTGCATCTATTACCCGCACTTCCTTCGGTATGGAGAGAAGGAGAAATAAAAGGCTTGAAAGCAAGGGGTAATTTTGAGGTAGATATGATGTGGGAAAATAATCAATTGAAGAAAGCCTTGATTAAATCGAATAAGGGCGGAAAATGTACAATACGGACATCAGTTCCTGTAGAAATAGCAGGAGTGATGGGCACGCAAACCGTTGATGGAAAATACTATTTAAATACGTTTCCCACAGAAAAAGGAAAAAGCTATGAAATACAAGCAAAGTAAAGTGTGATTAGTGTTCGGTTTTCTTGAAAAGGGGTGTTTGGATGATTTACATTATATCAACTACCTTGGAAATTAAAGGCTATGTGTAGGACCGGTTTTATTTGCATGTCTTTGCTTATTTAATAATAATAAATGAAAAATAGAATGAAAGAATTTAGACTATTGATATTGACTTTTTGTGTAGCATTATCTTTGTATTCCTGTTCAATAGAAACAAATAATGTTTTTTCACCCAATGGAAAGATCATTGTAAATGTTGAATCTAAGAATAGGGATGCCGACGGATATGGGCCTATCTATTGTACTGTTGAATACGTTAAGGATGGAATGCTAAAGACCGTATTCTCTCAGATAGATCTAGGTTTGACGACTGAACGGCAGGATTTAGCGAGTAAATTAAAACTCGTTACAGCATCAAGCCCTAAGGAAATTAAGGAGGATTATACAATGCTTACGGGAAAACGAAGCCATTGTTCTAATCAAGGAACAGAAAGAATCTTCCGGTTTAAGAATAAAGAAGAGCAGATTCTTGATGTCGTCTTTAGAGTCTATGATGATGGGGTAGCTTTCAATTATTCAATTGAATCCATAGAGAATGAAAAGGAGAATATAGTAGAGGAACTCACCAGCTACCTAATACCCGAAGGAGTAAAGAGGTGGATGCATCAATATACCGTTGATTATGAAAATTTCTATCCTTTGGCAACAAATGGAGAATCAGAGGATAAGAATGCCTATATGTGGGGATATCCGGCATTAGTTGAGCCTGAAGATTCACTTTTTGTGTTGATTACAGAAGCTGATCTGAAAAGAGGGCATAGTACTTCTCGTTTGTATAATGTAAAGGATAAGAATCTGTATCAAGTGCGGACAACGGATGAAAAAGTGGAGTTTCAGGGGGAATGGAGATCTCCCTGGCGTTTACTGATTGTGGGTGATTTGGCTGATATTGTTGAATCTACCTTGGTTACGGATGTCTCTGCTCCAAGTACGGTATCTAATACTGATTGGATTGTTCCGGGTAAGGCTGCCTGGATTTATTGGGCTCACAACCATGGCTCTCGGGATTTTCGGATTGTGAAAGAATACATAGACCTGGCCGCAGAGATGGGGTGGACCTATAATCTGATTGATGCCGAATGGGATGTAATGGGAAATGGAGGTACCATTGAAACGGCCATAGATTATTCGTTGCAGAGGAAAGTAAAAGTATTATTGTGGTATAATTCAGGAACTAATTGGATCGGTCCGGGAGCTCCGGGGCCAATTGGTCGTTTGAACACAAAAGAGGATAGAGAAGCTGAATATGCCAAGTTGGCTGAGATGGGGGTAAGTGGCATTAAAATTGATTTTTTTGCTGAAGATGGAGTTGATATGATCAATTATTATATTGACTTATTAGAGGATGCTGTAGAACCTCAATTGATGATTAATTTTCATGGGGCCACCATTCCCCGGGGATGGCAAAGAACTTATCCTCATATGGTGACCGTAGAAGCTGTATATGGAGCAGAATGGTATAATAATCGTCCCTTTCTGACCGATAGAGCTGCAACACATAACGCAACGCTTCCTTTTACAAGGAATGTAATTGGACCAATGGATTATACTCCGGGCACTTTTTCCGATTCACAACATCCACATATTACCTCCCATGGGCATGAATTAGCTCTTTATGTCCTATTTGAATCGGCTTTACAGCACATGCCCGATCGTCCTTCTTCTTATCGCTCTCTTCCTGATCCGGTGAAAGAATTTTTGAGAGAATTACCTACTGTTTGGGATGATACAAGACTTTTAGGTGGTTATCCTGGAAAGGAAGCCATAATCGCTCGTCGTAAAGGCGATCAATGGTTCATAGGAGGTATAAATGGAACTGATAATTCTCAAGTACTTAGTTTTACACTAAATACGCTCAATCCGGCAGGAAAGAAGATAACCCTCTTCAAAGATGGTGAAGATAATAGAAGTTTTTCTATAGAAAAGGATATACCTTTATCGGAGATGAAGGATGTAATTGAAGTTGATTGTTTACCAAGGGGAGGGTTTGTTGCAGTGATAAAATGATTTATTCGTAAAGACTTTAGTCTCAATTGATTGATTTATGGGTGTGTCGTTTCCTGCTTTATATCAACACATAGGGTTTAGGTATCCGTATTAGTTGAAAAATTAAATAAAATACTTAACGATCTTTGAACTATCCTCTTTATAGGCCCTATTGTTTTGTCGCTTTTATATTTTCATTCATTGCAGACACTACATAGTGTTCAATGGATAGAAGCAGAAATGCTAAAAACAAGATGATGGCTATAATACCAAAGATTTTATTCTTACGTCGAACTCACGTTAATCTGCTTAAAACGGCTGTTTTTTTCCACTAGCCAGAAAAAAGAAATCCCTGATAATGTTTGATTATCAAGGATTTTCTTTTGTTTTCAGTGATCCGTCTGGGGCTCGAACCCAGGACCCCAACATTAAAAGTGTTGTGCTCTACCTACTGAGCTAACGAATCAGCCTTTATTGCTGTTAAGCGGTTGCAAAGATAGAGACTTTATTTTAAGAAACAAGCTAATTCAAATTTTATTTTTTTGTTTTATTATTGTTTGCTTTTAATCGTCTGATTCATAAGTGGTTTTCTCTGTCTTAAATAATTTTTCTTTATTGATGATGAAACGTTGGTAATAAGAAAGAAGCAAAGTCGTTGTAGGTAGGGCGATAATCATACCTAATATGCCTAAGAGAGAACCCCATATGGAGAGGGAGAGCAGTATGATTGCCGGATTTAATCCTGTTATTTTTCCCATGATTCGTGGGGTGAGAATGGCATCTTGTATAACTTGAACCACAATGAATACAATAAGAGCTAAACCCATGATAATCCAAAAATTCTCTCCGGTGTTTGCTGCTTTTAATAAGGCTAACAGAATGGTGGGAATAAACCCAACGAGTTGTAGGTAAGGTACCATATTCAATGCTCCTAAAAATAAACCTAATCCAATGGCTAAGGGAAAATCTATGATAAGAAAACCAATGCAGAACATAACGCCAACCAATGAGGCAATTAATGCTTGGCCTCTAAAGTATCGGTTCATTCCATATTGTATGTCTTCTACAATACCCAAAGTAGCAGGTCTGTACTTCTTGGGGAGAAGATGAATCCAGCCGGAAGCTAACGTTTCATAATCTAATAAAATGAAGATGACGTAGAGTAAGATTATGAATAAAGTGAATAGATTGAACACAAAGCTAACCGACTCTGATAAGATAGTCCAAAGTTTGGGGAGTGCCGTTTTTATGATCTCCGCAAAGCTTTCCTGACTTAGTACATTCATCACTGTATTTAAATCTACATTTTGCTGAATGAAATCGGTAATTGTATGAGGTACATTGGAAGCACTGTCTGCTCCTCCCATTATATATAAAGCAATCAATTCCTTTACCTTTATGAATTCTATGATTAGAGGTGGAACTAAAAAGTAGCTAATAATGCCAATGAGTAGAGTAAGTAATGTCAGGGTGGTTATGATTGCCACCATTCGGTTACGAAAGCGCAGCTTATATTGGCAAAATTTTACGATGGGGTAGATGAAATAAGCAATTAACCATGCTATGAAAAAAGGGAGTAAAACCCCACTTAATTTTTTGAGTAGGAAAAAAGCTCCGAAGAAACCTGCAATCCAGGCTACCGCTCTTATGAATCGATCGAAAGTTATTTCTTGTCTTTTAGGCATGTTCTTTATTGATTTAAGTAGGGAAACTTATATTTTTAGTTGTTCCCAATCTCGCCTTGGTCCGGTCTGGGACTCAACCTCAGTCGGTCTGGGTTAAAGGCCCTGTCGGTCTGGGAGAGAATGGTTGTCGGTCTGGGACCTAATTTTCAGGATAAGTCATAGACCTTTCTTTCTATAATTTATGTTTACTTAAGATAATGTGAATCATTGTAATAAAAAATAGTTTGTATCTTAGATTAGCAAAAGTAATAGTTTACTTTTCTTAATGGTGTATTTTAATTATTTATTTCTACATTTGTTTGCTAAGATAAGGTACTTCTAAAGGTTATGATGAAAAAAATAGTGGAAAATATTGAAAAAGAAATTGCTGAACTCAAAAAAACGGTAGAAGATTGGGAGGAGCAAGCCGACCTTTCTATTTTGAAAATGGCAAAACGGAATTTAGCTGATGCTTATGACTGGATGACCTTATTAAGTGAAAGAATAGATAAAACGTGTCAACAGTTAGAGGTGGAGCCATCTATGACCACTGTTAGTCCTGAGACTAAATTGGCTGTTGAGGTATTGGAAGAGCCGAAAGATTTGACTTCTGTAAAAGAAGAGAGAAATCCAACAGATCAAATGATGGAAAATAAAACAGAAGATATTAAAGAGGATTCAGAAGAAAAGAGAGAGTCTGTTTTGAAGTCGGTTAAAACCATTCATGTTTCCCTTTCTGCTACAGCGTGTCATTCTGAGGAAAAGCAAGAAGATAAAAAAGTGGATGTAAAATCGATGAAAACAGAATACCTGCTGAGTCAATCGTACGAAGAAAAGGCAAAAAAAGAGCAAAAAAATGGAGATGCAATCAACGAAACCCCTATTTTAGGAGAACATTTACTTAAAATGGAAGACGGTATGTATGCCTCTCTTAGCTTGAATGATAGTATTCGTTTTTCCAGAGCTTGGTTTGATGAAGATAATAAAGAGCTGAAACAATTCTTGAAAACCATTGAGGATACAAACTCCCTTGAAGAAGGCATTAATGTTGCTAAACAAAGATTAAATGCTGATACTGAGAGCGAAGAGTGGCTGGCTTTAGTAGAGATGATGGATAAATATTTTAACGATTAAGTGAAAAACTATTCAATGGAAACTGCTGGTAAGCTATACATAGTACCTACTCCCATAGGGAATTTAGATGATATTACTCTTCGAGCCATAAAAGTGCTTCAGAATGTGGATTTAATTTTAGCTGAAGATACACGTACATCAGGAGTTTTATTAAAACATTTTGACATTCAGAAACCTATGCTTTCTCATCATATGTATAATGAGCATAAAACCTCTTCTATTCTTGCCAATAGAGTTAAGAGTGGAGAGCAGATTGCGTTAATCTCGGATGCCGGTACGCCGGGTATATCCGATCCCGGATTCTTATTGGTGCGTGAATGCATTCGTGAAGACGTTGATGTGGAATGTCTGCCCGGTGCAACGGCTTTAATACCGGCTTTAGTTGTTTCCGGCTTGCCTTGTGATCGTTTTCTTTTTGAAGGATTCCTTCCTCCTAAAAAAGGGAGAAAAACCCGCATGGAGCTATTAGCAAAAGAAGAACGAACAATCGTTTTCTATGAATCGCCCTATCGTATAGTAAAAACACTAACTCAGCTTATTGAATTTATGGGAGAAAACAGGAATGGGAGCGTTTCGAGAGAGCTATCTAAAAAATTTGAAGAAACAGTTCGAGGAACTCTTACCGAATTAGTCGCTTTTTTTACTGCTAATGAACCAAGAGGTGAAATGGTTGTTGTTATAGAAGGTATGAGTCGATCAAAAAAATAACATTCAAAAAACAGAAATCAAAAACAAAGTTTGTATGAAAAGATTAACACTTTTACTTACCGTATTTACTCTTTTTCTTGTGACTGCTTGTAATATGGGCGGAGCAAGTAAAAAAGAAAAAGAAGCTCTGGAACTTGAGTTAAAACAACAAAGTGCCGAGTTAGATGAAATGATGGAAACTTTTAACGTTATACAAGAGGGGTTTCGACAGATAAACGAAGCAGAAAGCCGGGTTGACTTGCAACGAGGGACCATTGGTGAGAATTCTGCAAGTGCTAAAGAGCAAATAGCTGCTGATATTGATTTTATTTCTCGTACCATGCAGACTAATAAAGAACAAATAGAAAAGTTAGAGACTCAATTAAATAGTAGTAAAACTCAATCGGTTCAATTGCGTAAAGCAGTAGATAATCTTAATAAGGAACTGGCGACCAGAGCTCGTCGCATAGAAGATTTGCAGGTAGAGTTAGCTTCTAAAAACATTAGAATCCAAGAGTTAGATACCATTGTGAGTTCTTTAAGTGCTGAACGCGAAGAGTTAGAGGCTGCTAATATTGAGAAGGCTCGTACGGTTGAAGCACAAGAGGCCGAAATGAATACTGCTTGGTTTGTGTTTGGTACACGTTCCGAGTTAAGAGCTCAGAAAATATTAGTCAGTGGAGATGTGCTACGCGATGCTGATTTTAATAAGGATTATTTTACACAAGTAGATATACGCACAACCAAAGAGATAAAGCTGTACTCTAAACGTGCCGGCTTGTTAACCACTCACCCGGAAGGATCTTACGAGCTGGTTAAAGATGAAAAGAATCAGTACTCTTTAAAAATAATTGACCCTGTTCAGTTTTGGAGTGTTTCTAAATACTTGGTCATCTTAGTGAAATAAGAATTAGATTATTGATCCATTTTATATATATTATGGAGAGTTACTTGAAGTAGCTCTCTGTTTTTTTATTGTAACACTTATATTTTACCTGATTTAGGCTTAATTTATGTCGGATAGAAAGTTAGCAAACATAGAGAATGTGTTTTTTGATTTAGATGATACGTTGTGGGCTTGTTCTCAGAATGCAAAGAATGCTTTGGAAAAAGTGTACCATAAGTATCAATTTGATCGATATTTTGATTCCTTTTTTCATTTTTATTCATTGTACTCCCCAGAAAACGAAATTTTGTGGAGAGAATATGGCAGTGGAGCAATTACAAAAGACGAATTAAATAAGCGGCGTTTTTCATATCCCTTACTTTCTGTGGGTATAGATAAGTACGATTTGGTAGAACAATACAGAACTTCTTTTTTTGAACAAATCAAGAAGGAGAAGGAGTTGATGCCTGGTGCTAAAGAGCTATTAGATTATTTAGCACCCAATTATAATCTTTACATCCTGTCGAATGGTTTTCGTGAGCTTCAATATAGCAAGATGGAAGCTTCCGGCATTTTGAGCTATTTTAAAGAGATTCTTTTATCGGAAGATTTTGGGGTATTGAAACCCGACCGTGAAATCTTTCATCAAGCATTAGCCACAACTCATTCCTTGATTGAAAACTCGGTGATGGTGGGCGATAATTGGGAAACCGACATCTTGGGAGCCAAGAATGTGGGTTTAGTACAAATCTTTTATAATCCCGGTTTAACGGAGGTTCCTTTAAAAAACCGTTCGAATACCACTTATCCTGTCGTTTCATTAGCTGAAATCAAGACTTTGCTTTAAGGATGACTTTTTGATAACTTCAATGAGCTCTTGTCTTAAAAACCGGAGCTCTTCACCTCTTTTATTTGTTAAAAACATTAATATAAAACGATTATAGTTAATGCCGTTTTATCAAAAAGATACTTAATATTGTTTTAATATGCGCTTTTTATGCGTTATCGAGCTATTATCTAAATTTATGTGATAAAAATATAGATAAGAAAGTGAAATGGAAGTTATAGATTTACTCTTTTTGCTTTCATATCTATAATAAATCGTCTTGTTTTTGTGTTAATTTGTAACTTTTGGTCTCTTTTTTGTAAAATTGATTGTAGTTTTCATATTTTTTAATACCTTTGCAAGTTGTAATTAATAAAAATGATGAAAATAAACTTTGAAAAAAAGTATTGTATTTAGTTTAACACAAAAATTATGAAGAGAAAATTAGTAATGATGTTAACCTGTTTGGTGCTTAGTGTGAGCTTTGTTTTAGCTCAGACCAAAACCATCACAGGAACTGTGTTCTCAGAGGAGGATGGAGCACCTGTAGTAGGAGCTTCCGTTTTAGTTGAAGGTACAACGATAGGTACTATTACCGATATTGATGGAAACTTTACGCTCAACAGAGTTCCAGCTTCAGCAAAACAATTAAAAGTTTCTTTTATTGGTATGTTACCTTTGGTTACGACCATAAAAGATAATATCAAAGTATATCTAAAGCCGGATGTTGAGCTTCTTGAGGAGGTAGTAGTTACTGCTGTAGGTATACAAAGAGCTGAACGTTCACTCGGTTATGGCTTAGTGAAAGTAGATGCGGATGAAGCTTTGCAGAAAGCTGAGCCTGATTTAATTCGTTCTTTGGATGGTAAAATTCCGGGAGTAAATATTAGTTCTCCCTCAGGAGTAGCCGGTTCTGCTACGCGTATGACAATTCGAGGAAACTCCTCTTTTTTAGGGAATAACCAACCTTTATATATAGTTGATGGTATACCTTATAGTAATCCCGAGATAGACTCCTCGAACCAGGCTACAGAGGCTGGGGGTGCATATGGTAGTGGTTTGTCTACTTTAGATCCTAATGATATAGCATCTATGAATGTCTTGAAAGGAGCTGCGGCCTCTGCTTTATATGGTTCACGTGCGGCAAATGGGGTTGTTTTGATTACAACTAAATCCGGATCTAGTGGGAAAAGTACTGGTAAAGGAACAGAAATAACGCTCAACTCTTCCTATACCTTTGAGACGGTTATGGGATTGCCTGATTATCAAAATTCTTTTGGTACAGGAAATAATTTTATTGCAGGTGGAGTTAATGGCTCTTGGGGAGCTTCTTTTGATGAGGTAACGGAGGTTCCTTTAGAGATATATTCTAATAATATTTATGGAAAAGCATACCCTGATCTTCCAAAGGTGGTGCCATATAAAGCATATAAGAATAATGTGAAGGATTTGTTTGAAGTAGGAGGTATTTATGACTTATCTTTAAATATATCACGATATATGGAAAGTGGTAATTTTACTGCTACACTTTCTCGTATGCAACAAGATAGCTATATACCTAACGCTGATTTTGGACGGTATTCTATTAGTATAGGAGGAAACCAAACCTTATTAAATGGCTTGAGAATAGGTGGGAATGTTTCTTATTCACGTTCTACCCAAAATGGTCCTATGTTTGGTAATAACCAGTCAGGAGGAATTGCTGCTTCTTCTTTTGGACGGGCTTTAATCTTGGGTAGAAACTGGGACATGTCTTTGCCGTATGAAACTCCTGATGGAGCCTCTTTGTTCTTTGTTGGTGATCAGGCTGATAATCCTCTATGGTCATGGAAGTATAATAAAATTAACACAAAAATGGATCGTACCCTAGCAAATATTAATTTTGGTTACGATATTACATCTTGGTTGTCTGTTGACTATAAATTGGGCATTAATGATTACAAGATGAATAGACGGGAAGTTCTAAATTTGGGTTCTAGAGCTTTAGGAGGTAAAGGACGTATCTTGATTGACAATTATAATGTACAAGAAATTGAATCTACTTTTTTATTGCTTTTTAAAAAACAAATAAATAAGGACTTTAATGTAAAGGCTACTGCAGGGCACAATGTAAATCAATATACGACAGAGCAAAATTTAACAACCGGTATGAACATTATGTCTCCGGGTATATATAATATTGACAATACAGAGTCGCAAACATCGGAGGAATTATATAGAAGAACCCGTCTTTGGGCTATTTTTGCTGATGTTACCCTTGATTACAAAAACTTTGCATTTTTAAATCTTTCTGGAAGGAATGATTTTTCATCTACCTTGCCCAGTGGTAATCGCAGTTTTTTCTACCCTGCAATTTCTGGCTCGTTTGTGTTTACGGATGCTTTTGATATACAAAGTGATCTTTTAAATTTCGGAAAAGTTCGTTTGAGTTGGGCTAAAGTAGGTAATGATGCTTCAGCGTATTATAAAGACGGAACATATATATTAGGGAGTCCATATAATGGTCGTCCTCAGCTAACTCTTCCTTATTATAAGTTTGATCCTAATCTTAAACCAGAGTTTACTAGTGAGGTTGAATTTGGTTTAGAATTGCAATTGTTAGATAGTAGACTTAATCTTGATTTTACTTGGTATAATAGAAACTCGACAGATCAAATAGCTCCTTTGAGTTTACCATATAGTACAGGATATGCTGATTATTATACCAACTTTGGAAAGATGAATAATAGGGGTATAGAAATAGGATTGAATGTAATTCCTATTATGAATAGAGACTTTAAATGGGATATGATGTTTACCTATACTCGGAACAAAAGTGAAGTGAAGGAATTAATGGAAGGTGTTGATCGTGTTTCTTTAAACACAGGTTTTGCTTCACCAGATGCGGTGTTAGAAGTAGGTCAACCATATGGAGTGTTAGTGGGTACAAAATTTGCCCGTGATGAAGAAGGTAATTTATTGGTTGATCCTAATTCGGGAGCTTATTTAAGAAGTAATGAGGACGGTTTTTTAGGTGATCCGGCTCCTTTGTATAAAGCAAGTTGGATAAATACATTAACCTATAAAAACTTTAGCTTCTCTTTTTTAGTGGATGCTTCTGTAGGAGGTCATGTGTTTACAAGTTATGTTCCTGACTTATTGGGTAGAGGGGTAACCAAAGATACAGAAAATCGTTATGGGGCTCGTATATTACCAGGTTATTTGGGAGATCCTGCCACAAAAACTCCTTTATTGGATAGTAATGGAAATAAAATTCCGAATACAACACAATTATCAGAAATAGATTTGTGGTTTAGTCCTACTACTTCAACAGCTACCTTTGCTACAAATTCAGTAGATGAAGCGAATGTTTATAAAGCTACGGTTTTTCGCTTACGTGAAATTAGTTTAGGCTATCAAATACCTAAAAAATGGTTAGCTAAAACCTTTATTGGTTCAGCGAACGTTTCATTTGTTGCAAGAAACTTGTTCTACTATGCTCCCCATGTTCCAAAATACTCGAATTATGATCCGACAGTGAGCACCTATGGGGGATCGAATATACAAGGAATAGACTATACTACCGCTCCTAATACAAGACGTTATGGATTTAACTTGCAAGTAACATTTTAATTAAAGAACGATGAAAGATAAGATATATATTTTTGGATTATTTGTACTACTTCTACTTAATGTAAGTTGTGGTAAATATTTAGATATAAATGATGATCCTTATAAGCCAACAGAAGCTCAAATAAAAAAGGTTTTAACAGGATCGCAAGTGGAAATGGCTAATGTTTTTGCGCCGGGTTACTACATAGGGCCTTCGCTTTCTTCATATACTTTTCATTTAACAATAAAGGAAGTCGATAATTTTGGTTTGATACCTTCGTTTAGCTCCTTAGGGAATACTTGGCAACAAGCTTATGTTTTTGCATTAAAAAACATTGATTTTGTGATTGATGAAGGTATAAAAGAGAATAATATGATTTATGCAGGAATTGGTAAGCTGATGAAAGCCTACTTATTCGCTGGTCTTGTTGATATTTGGGGAGATATTCCTTTTTCTGAATTTAATAAAGTAGATGATACTAAAAGCCCTAAAATAGATTCAAGTAAGGATATTTATAATGGATTGTTAGATTTAATTGATGAGGCGGTTCAAGATTTATCTATGAAAGAAGTTGAGGGTAATCCTATTAATACATTGAAACCTGGATCAGATGATTTAATCTATGGAGGAGATGTAGAGAAATGGAAGAGAATGGCTAATACATTAGAGTTGAAATTATTAGTCAATTCCAGAAAGGCTAAAGGTGAAGTTCCTGAATGGAGTAGCAGATTGAATAATCTTTTAGCTAAAAAAGATTTCATAAAAGCGGGAGAAGACTTTGAGTTTAAACACACGGCTAAGGATAATCCGGATGAACGTCATCCTGGTTATGTAGATGAATACTTAGGAGGTCAAAAAGGACAATTTATTAGTCCTTGGTTGTATGAAACTATGGTGGGAAAAGATGTGAATGTGAAAGATAATCCTTTTAAAAATATTAAAGATCCTCGTATTCCTTATTATTGGTATAATCAAATAACAACAAAAGGTCAAGCTCAGAATGAAACTGATTATCGTGATGGTTCTTTTGTTTCTATATTCTTTGCTTCTAATTCATCTTATGCAGGGAATGATCAAGGACAAACTATGTCATGTATAGGTATTTATCCTTGTGGGGGTAAATTTGATTATGGTGATGATGAAGCTAATGCTGAAGGGCTTAAACCTTTAGTAAATAAAGATGTGGGCAATGGTGTGGCTCCAGAAAAAATGCTTCAAGCCTATTCTGTTCCTTTTATGTTAGCCGAATTGTATTTAACCGGCGAAGCTCAGGGTGATGCTAGAGAAGCTCTTAAAAATGGAATAGAAGCATCTATTGCTCACGTGAATGCTGTTGCACAAGGTTCTGATAAAGAAGTTCCGGCAATTGAGGAAGAAGCGAAAGAGACTTTCATTAATAAAGTTTTAGAGGTGTTTGATGCTTCAGATAATGATGGTAAGTTAAAAGTGGTTATGACTCAAAAGTGGATAGCAAACTTTTATCACCCCGTAGAAGCTTATACCGATATGAGACGTACTGGTTATCCTAAGATAGTTGATACCTCCTTTGGCAGCAAAGCTCAATCTCCTTATGCTTCGGATAGATCTGGAGTAGTAGGCCCTGTAGATATTCCTTTAGGTGGAATCGATGGCTATCAAAGAGCTCTGTATTATCCCACATCAGAGGTAACTCGAAATAACAATGTAACTAATGTTGATAGAAATGTTATGAATCCTGTTTTATTTTGGGATAAATAGTTAAATGCAAAAAAAAATGAAAATGAAATATTTTAAAACAATACTTATTACTGCTTTCTTTGGGCTTTTATCTGCCAGTTGTGATAGAGAACTTCCTTATCCCATTGATGAGGTTAAACATAGTGTAGTAGTTGATATCTATCCACTTAGTGGAACAGATAAAGTGTTGTCTGCCGGTGTGGTTGATGGTAATTATAAAGTGCAAATTTCCATTCCTTCTCAACAAGGTGATTATTCAATGTTAGATAAAGTGCAACTATTAGCTGTTTTTCAAGATAGTATAGGTGAGTCAGCTAAGCTTATAAAGGATGATATTCGTGAATTTCCTCTAGATATAGAGGTGGATATTGCCACTATATATAAAGAATTTGGTAAAGTTGTTCCCGATTTTGGAGAGATTTTATATCTGACTACAAATGTAGTTCTAAAAGAAGGCTCTATTATTCCCGGATGGACTGAGTATACAGGTTTTAACAATAAAGCTTTTACCGGATGGATTGTTGATGGAAGATCATATTCATATCATGTTAGATATCCTGTTGTATGTACTTTAGAACTTGCAGATTTCGAGGGTAAGCTGAGTATTGATGATGGTGCTGATACTTATGATGTAGTAGGAAAAAAGAAATCAGACACCGAATTAGAGATAATTGGTTTTGAGGGATCGACAGTACCTGTACTTATTGTAATTGACCCTACAGATCATACGGTAAAAGTACCGAAGACGATTTTGGCTGATAGTTATGGACCATATCATAATTTCTACATTGAAGGGAAAGGAACTATTGATGCATGTAATGGCAAAATAACTTTCACTGGTGATTTAGGTGTTGATGAAGGAACTTTTGTTACTGATGGTTGGACTATTTCTATTTCAAATTAATTTTTTGATTAATATATAGAAAGGGCCACTATATAGTGGCCCTTTTTTTATTGTATAAATCAAAATCATAAAAAATGAAAATCAAAGGAATTAAAATGCTTAAAAATAATTATCTTTGAAA
>CAZFXK010000056.1:0-16295 GCA_964522975.1 uncultured Bacteroides sp.
ACTTGATGGTTAATCTCTAAAAAAAAGCCTTCCCTCTGTTACTGGAGGGAAGGCTTTTTACATTTTAACACTCAAGTTTGGGTTTTCGAGGGCAATAAGTTTAATCAGTAACTCCGGGGTTGTCCCCGGAGTTTTATTCATAAAATTTGAAAAGTTTGAGAATAAGCAGGAATACGGAACACATTGGGGTAAATGGTAAAAATAATAATATTTGCCATTAGTGACATGGCCGTGTCAGTCGTTTCAATTAAAATAATTATGAAGCGTAGTCCTGATTGCAGAATAACGGGTTATATCATCAACGGCGAGATTATCTACCGCCAATTAAGGGGGATGGTACATGTATTCAAGTATAGGAAATGGAGGTGGAGTTTTATAATAACACACTTAATTTATCGAGAGGAAGGGTATTATGATGCAAGGAAGACAAAGGGGGCCCTGATATGAATGAAGCCTGGTTAAAAAGAAAGTTAGCCAATCATGATATGGATAACTACTATCGATGGGTGATACCATCGCTTAACTACTGGCAAGCACATGAACAATGGGGAAAACGGGAAGGGAGTACAGTTGCTGAACATCTGGTGGGTGGAGCTTGGACCTTGTTCAGCCTGAAGAAACCTCTTCAATTAACTGAATTGGAGACCAGACTTCTGGTAAGTGCGTATACTTTGCATGATTTAAATAAACTGGAAGAAAGCCCCGTTTCATTAGCAACCCTGGCAGATGATGATAATTTGGTACGTAGCTTAATTGAGCGTCTGGGGATAGATAGGTTTTTCCCAGAATGGCAGGAATATTACCATGACCTTATTTCATTAGTGCGAGGACATTCCGGGCACTTCAAATTGTATGGTTACGATTTAATCCCATCAGCGAAAAAAACTGTTTTCAAACCACAACGTCTAGAAGAACTGACCTATATCATCCAGGCCGTTGATATTATTGATATGTCTCGGATCTATGAAGAACAGCGAAAAAAAGACGATTTTTTACGCTTAATTAATAGTTGTTCTACCACACAATTCAGATGGATGAATCACAAGATAGGGGAACATCGTGGGGTGTTAACCAATATTATGCACAATCAGGTTGTAGCAACAATGCAAAAGACAGGTGCCCAACCGCTGCTCGTTTACCCGGAGGGGGTGTGGTACCTGGCTCCGGTAGCAACGGTATTACCGCCATTTGAAGATATGGTGCGGCAGCTAGCCGGGCAAGTTGCCGAACGAGTCGAGAGTCTGAAGGTCAGCGATATCTCAAAAGTAGTCAGAATGACCAAAGATGGTATTAAAGTAAATGCTAGTGTTGTTAAGAATGTTCCCGTAGAGGACGTTTATGCACGAGTTGAAGAATTGGCATTCAAACGCAAACCAAAATTCCAGGAACATTATACAAAACTCAGTGCTCGATTATTACGTAATAACATTAAAATTAATGATTATCTCCAGGAACATAATCTAAGGTTATTTGATCAGCAGGAAGAATTCGTGGGGGGAGAGTTGATAAGAGCTACTTATAATCTGATGAGAGCTCACCATAGCAGGGAAATTCCCAACCCCTGGGCAAAATTATATGATTGTTTGGAAATCAATGGTGCCGCTTGCGAAGTATTTAACATTTTGTATGACCGGCCTTATATGGTAGCAGCAAATCTTCCTTATGATTTAGAGGCTCTTAGTGATAGGCTCAGGCAGTTGTGGGAGGAGGTGTGGGATAGTAAGGATGCTGAGGAAGATAGAGATGTACCCGAGTTCTGGTACCGATATCTTTATGATGTCTTGCTAATCACCGGGGATAACGCGGCAAATCGGTCCAGCAAAGACTTTGAAAAATACTTGCAAGCTTATATTGATAATCCTCATAGACAGGATTGTTACAGTGCTTTTACCGGATCCACCGAAAAAATGCGTTCACCCCAGGTGCCTGACATTACAGTACAACAGTTTTCAAATCGGTTACCCGGCGGGCAAAAATCCGAACCGGTACGCTATGTTTCAGAAATCACCCGGGAACAGTTTTTTGTAGAGAAAGTTGTTTTTCGGTCTGGTGGGAGTAAGGCGGTTTATTTACATTTCATGCCCCGGTGGTTTATTCCATGGATACAGTTAGATGTACTCCGGCAGCATTTAGTTGAAATGGCTCAGGAAGAGGATGTTTTACTGGGTTTTGATGATAATGCTTTTCAAGATAGTAAGGAAAAGATGTTTCTGGAGAGTTTCCGGTCAACCAGAAGTGAGGGGCTATCTTTACCCCGCAGAGCCGAAACTGTGGCTGGTGTTATCAGTATTCCTGTTTACGTGGCTGGCGAAAACAGCACCGAGCGTTCATTTCGGGCAGTAGAATACGGTGCCCGGATGGCTCTGGAATTCAACCTCAAAGTGTTGATCAGCGATTCTGTGGTACCGCCCTTTTCACCGGCAGATTTTGATTTTTTATATGTGGACAATGTTTCCTGGCAAATGGAGGCCTTTCTCGGAGGTGGGAACCTTTCCCGTCGTGAAACCGAGGAGATAGTTTTGTTGCTTGACTGTTTACGATATGTGGATATGGCTTTACGCAAAGACCTGCGAGACGAGCTGCTGGTTGATTTGGCATTGGAGGGCGTTAGGCGGCCGCTGGGGTTGTTTAACATCATTGACCGGGCTTTGGAAAAGAAAGCACGGGGAGCTAAAGGAGGTAGACGGGAAGGGATACCCGGTTGGACTGTCCGGACTATAGACCCTTATATAAGGCAAATATTATCTATTTTAGAAAGGAGGATACCAATGGCTCTGATGTCTGAGTATTTACGGAATATGGCTGAACTAGCGTGGAAAAGCGGAATCAGAGGGCAAAGCCTGGAAAGAAACGCCCTGCTTTTTCCCATGAATGAAATATTTAGTTATCTTCGTAAGGATATTTCTACCTTTGATCGGGATGCCCAAAAAGCGGTTTTGTCCCAGAATATTTTTGATTATTTGAGACGGACCAGGAAAGAGTATGCCAAGAAGAAAATGGCGGGGAATGTAACTATCTTCGTAGATACCTTTTTTAATTTAGTAGATGATATCTATCAGGGCAAAATAAATCGGGTACTGGGCCAGGAGAAGGATATTAAGGCAGCTTATCTGTATTATGTTCGGGCTCAGATTGGTGCAAGCTCAAACAATTTAAAGGAGGAGGCAAAATGATTAATAGTTTGGATGCGTATCAGGGATTTTTATTAGAGGAATACAGTAATTTACCTTTGGGCAGATATGTTAATTTCATTATTATCAGAGAAACTGGGTCTGAATGTATATTTCGTACTGAAGGTAGTGGAGAACCGTTGAATCGGGAACTGGTAAGCGCGGGACTAGATAGCAAAAACGAAGCTCCAATATCCAGAATAATAATTTCCAAGCGGAAACAGACTGCTGTGGAACGGCGGACTGGGCGTGAGATACTGCGTAGTTATGGACTACTTCGTATATCGGGAGAGGAATGTATGCTGAATACCAATGCCCCGTGTGAACAGTGTGTGGATTGCTGGCTATATGGATATGCTGTAGGTGGAGGGGGAGCTCAAAAGTCACGAGTGCTTACGGAGGAGGCTTTTTCCATATTACCGGCTGCGCAAATAATAGGTACAAAAACGTTTAACGCTCTTTTTGATGATGGTACTATGCGCCATCCGGAAACTGGAGAAGCATCTACCAGTATTAATTCCAGCGAATACGTCAAGCCCCAGGTTCATTTTGTTGATATTGAAACCTTGAAAGATGTTACGCCTGCGGAAATGGTGTATGTCACCCATAACATTCTGAATTCGCGTCGCTATGGGGCTATTTCCTCCAAAATTGGGAGAGTAAAGAATCATCTGGTAGCCATTGTTTTTAGTCGGAGTGAAGTTTTTAGTTCGTTGGAAATGGTACAAAAGGTTTACGATATTTTGGCTGCAGATGAGCAAGAAACCGAGCATCCTCTAGCTACAGTAAGGGTTCTGGATGCGGCAGAGTCGGCCGTGAAGGAGCTTACCCCGGAAGTATACGGTCCGGTAGAGATTATGGCGGGTGAAAACCTGTCAAATTATCTTACTGAAGTAGCCACTATTTTAAAGGAACCCAAAAGCTTTTTGGAGGATTTGACTCGTTCGTATCCTATTCCGGCGAAGTAGGTGATGCCCAAATGTGGATTTATGAACTCGAGCTGATATGTCACGAAAAGGTGTTTTTTGCCAGTAGAGAGATAGACAAGTTTTTCTTGACAGAACCTGTAGTTGGCAACTATGCACTGGCCTACGCTTTTAATTTTGCCCAATCTCCTTACCGTGTGGAAAGCATTAAAGAAGACAAGCCCCGCTATCGAGAAGACCTGTCCGTATTGAATGAACAGGGCATATATTTAACCCCGGCTACTCCTCTTCATAAACCCATGCTGGAAGTAGAGAGGTTTAATGCTTTAACCGATAGTTATTGGTACCAGATGAGTAACAACATAGTGGTAGGGGACTTGAGATATAAATTGGATAGTAGTATTAAGCGAAGACCGGCCAATTTTCCCCAGGAGGGGCGTTTACGTCTATTATCCCGTGGAAACAGATTTGTTACCTATTTACAGGTCGCGGAAAAAACAGATATACCTTCATATATACGCCTGGGTAAATTCAACAGTAAGGTTAAGGTGTTGGTACGAGAAACATGGGAGACTCCTCCCATATCCGACCAGCATGAAGTACTTATTGACTATTATCTTAATCCGCTTGATATCCCGACTTCCTGCCATGTAACCATATTTGATTTGCTGAGTATTCCGCCAGTACCGCTCGTGAAGAACGTAGTAATGACAGGTGAGTTTTATCATTTGGGGCAGGACAAGCTGTTGCCTGTAGGTTTAAAGTATGGGGGTATGAGTACATGAATGCATTAACCATACAATTAGAGCCTCATTATGAGTTGGAAGCCGAAGAAAATCCATTTCACCCGATGATGGAAGGTTTACTTTGCCACCAACTAGAAACATACCAGGCGGTGCCAGCACATGATTTGGTTTTCAATCTTTATCCTACTGGTACGGGAAAGACGATGGCAGCCCTGCTGGGGCTGCTACACTTTCCCCAGCATAATGCCCTTATCATTGCTCCTACCAATGCCCTCGTAGGACAGCATGCTGACGATGTTCGAGATTTTGTAAGGAAATTTGGGTTACCTCATCAGGTTACTGAAGTTACGGCCCCTGCTCTGCATAATCTCGATATACCAGGCGTAAATCGGCGAGCTGCCAGGCTGTATCAGTTGATTCGTAATCCTAACGTGGTGACTGGTTTAAGTCAAAAAACCCCGTCTATTATCGTAACTAACCCCGATATATTCTATTATGCCCTTTTCTACCTTTTCAATTACATAGACCGCAGCAACCTGGGAGCCCAGTTTTTACGGCATTTTAATTACATTATAATCGATGAATTGCACTACTATAACGGCAAACAACTTGCCAATTTTCTATATTTCATAGTTATCTCGCACAAGTTCGGTTATTTTAACAACGAAAATCGCAAAATGATAGTGCTGACAGCAACTCCAGATGAGTCGTTGTGGCTGTATATCGACCGGCTTGAAACTCAAGGTATCAAATGTGCAGTTATCAAACCAGATTGGCCGGCAGGACCATTATCACAGGGACCGGTAAAACTACTTCAAAGTACTGCTGGGGTGAAGCTAGATATATTACCTATGGGAAGAACCGACTTTGCGGCTTACGTAACAGAACATATACCATATATGGAGCATGCTTTAGCCAGCGGTAAGGATGGTCTGGTAATCTCAAGTAGTTTACGTCAAATAAACCTGGCGGCGAAAAATCTCCAGGGGACCAAGCTTAATGGTAAATTTGCTCGTATAACCGGACCGGTATCAGCAGAGGCCAGGAAAGCAGCCGCATTTCGTCCCTTAATATTGGCTACTTCTACTGTAGATATTGGTTACAATTTCCAAGGACACCCGAAAGATAGACAAAATATCGATTTTGGAATATTTGAAAGCAATAGACTGGATGCATTCTGGCAGCGTTTGGGTCGAATTGGGCGTGTACTGGGTAAGCCAGTTCAGGATATAACTTCCGAGGTATTTGCCTATATTCCCGAAGAAGCCTGGAAAAACCTGTCTGATAGCCTGGATAAAAGCTTATATCAGCGCTCTGAATTAGAAGCCCGTATGCGAGAGGTATTACTAGAAAAAAACTTAATGAGCCCTATTTTTCATGGAGAATATATTGCCTACTTTTCTCTGCAGGAAGTAATGCTGCCCTTACAAAATATTCATCGCCGATTACCAGCTCAACTTCGGGATATTATAGAAGAAACCTTTGCCTTGCTGAAAAGCATATATTGCCCTACCAGCCAAAAAACTTTTAAGCAGCTCAACTGGGGAGTAAGAGATTTCCAAGCAACTAGTGATATGCTAAATTTTTTGAGGAATAAACCAGCCAGAATAGATAAGAAAAAACTGATACCGGTATTACAGGAACAATACGGTAATTATGCCGAAAGTGTGTTCGAATTAATCCTGGATAAGGATGATGAAATGCTAGATGATTTAGAATTTCGATTGCAGAATAAGATATGTGCTTATTCTGGTATGTTTAGTTTTCGTAGCCAAAATGTGGATAGGCAGATTATGGCTTTTGACCGAAATAATTTGCTTAGCGAAGCCGGCGAATGGGTAAGAGTAGACCCGTTACATTTGGTCAGGAACTTTGCTTTCCGAACGCTCGCCGGGAAAAAGGAAGCCCAGGAACTTACCGGGGTGCAACCACCGGAGGGAGATATCTATATTGCCATTGATGAATTATATTCAGAACCCCTCGATATAAGTTTGGAATACTTTTTACCAGATTTCTTGGATTGGGTTGATTTAGAGCGCAGTACAAGTTGGTTTATAGCTCTGAAAGGGATTAAGATATCTGCTGCTCGTAAAAAAGCTCTAGTTCCACTTCCACACGCGATTCGGAATCTGTTGCATGAAACCCATATAACAGGTCTTTTGCTACCCGGTAGGTTTAAGCCTGCCATCATATCTCGGTGCTATCGTGAGGATATTATTCCGTTTCGGCTAACTGCCAGTAAAGATGGGAAAAATCAGGAGTATTATTTTTTCCCTGGAATAGCAGCGTACAATTTCTGGGCTCGCTACGGATGGACCCTCAGAGAGGGCGATACCTCCAGTATCATAGTATAAGAGGAGTGGTTCTAATGGAAACAACTGATAATTTGAAATTATACAGCCTTTTGCTTTATTTTACTCCCCATGCTGATTTGGAATTGAAAAAAGATTTGGGAGCTAGCCTGCACGCATTCTTTTTTAATCTTTTGCGGAAAGCGGATAAAAATTATGCCGGCGAAGTTCACGCAGCTGGAGGTCCAAAATCATTTACGATTTCGCCTGTAAAAATAGTAGATGAAAATTACGTTAACAGTAAACCTTCTCGTATGTCCAAACCAGTGTACCAGCATAGGCAGGACGACAGGGGAGATGTAACCTTTATACCTCGGGGGAGTCTCTGCCAGGTTCGTTTGACTCTTTTAGATGCGAGAATGTTTTATTCTCTAGCACTCGGACTTATGGATGGTGTTCATCACTTGCATATTAATGGGATACCCGTAGATATTGTTAAGACGCAAATAGTACCGGATAGGCACAATTGCTGGGCCGGATATTCAGAATACAGAGAACTATGGGAAAACGCTCAGCCTCGTACCCCAATATTGATGGAATTTTTAACCCCGACTACTTTTCGGCAGGGAGATATTAACCTACCCTTACCGGTGCCACGATTAGTTTTTGGTAGTCTGGCTACCAGGTGGCAGCATTTTGCACCCGAATATGAACTTCACCCAGCACTAGAACAATACCTGGAACAAGAGTTAGCTCTGGGGAGATTTAATATTCGTTCGGCAATATTGAATTATGGAAGGAATCGTAAGTATGTAGGTTTCCAGGGTACGTGTACCTATATCTTAAGAGGGAATATCAGAAATGCCGACACCAGGGAAATTATTAGACAAGTCAATATGTTGGCTGATTATGCATTTTATGCTGGTGTTGGACAGAAGACTACCATGGGGATGGGACAAGTTCGGAGGATTAAATAAAATATTGGGGCAAATAGTTAATCTAATTAATGTCGTAAAAAGAATAATAAGGAAAAAAGAGAAGGAATTAACCTGGGATATATAGAATGTAACTATTAGCGCGGATCGAAGCTATGTCGATTTTCCCAGGGGATTCGCGCAACGCGGCTAACATCGTCTTATCAGAGGGTTTAGCAGTTAGGGGGTGGTTTTTCATGTTTTCGTTATACCGCAAAATGCAATTACTAGGCATATCCGCACAAAGTGACCTATGGAACCGTGAAGTACCGCGTATACAGCGATCGCGGTGGGAAACCACCATAATCCCTGAAAGGGATTGAAACATAATTCAAAAGGGTTTTATGCATTTTGATGATCTTAGTGGGAAACCACCATAATCCCTGAAAGGGATTGAAACGAATTTATCTTGCGGGTAGTCCTTGGCTATCGCTAAGTGGGAAACCACCATAATCCCTGAAAGGGATTGAAACAATTTTGATAGGTCGCTTTGCGATAAGCCCAATTTTGTGGGAAACCACCATAATCCCTGAAAGGGATTGAAACAATTTCCTTCATTATTTCGTTGCTACCGCCTGCATGGTGGGAAACCACCATAATCCCTGAAAGGGATTGAAACTTATATTTTCACATGTGACAAAAGATTGATTTTATCGTGGGAAACCACCATAATCCCTGAAAGGGATTGAAACCTCGTAAGAAGCGGTGTCGTGCTTAGCATTTATTGGTGGGAAACCACCATAATCCCTGAAAGGGATTGAAACTAAAGAAATTAGATCCTTAGAAACGGAAAAGGATATAGGTGGGAAACCACCATAATCCCTGAAAGGGATTGAAACCGACACTAGTTTGCTTTTACCAGGTCCCCCTTGGCAGTGGGAAACCACCATAATCCCTGAAAGGGATTGAAACATATAATCTCTTTGGCGGGTCAAAATACCGCCAGCGTGGGAAACCACCATAATCCCTGAAAGGGATTGAAACAATAAAATTTCCCCACATCCAGACAACCCCCGGAAGGGTGGGAAACCACCATAATCCCTGAAAGGGATTGAAACAATGTGGGCATGGCCCTCAAAGACGCTGGTTATACGTGGGAAACCACCATAATCCCTGAAAGGGATTGAAACTCGGTCCAATTGCCGGGCTAGTAATTTAAGCTGCCCTGCGTGGGAAACCACCATAATCCCTGAAAGGGATTGAAACCAACCCTTTAGATGGCAAGGGTGTTAAAAATGATAAGTGGGAAACCACCATAATCCCTGAAAGGGATTGAAACCGGTCCTGCCGGTGGCTGCTGGTGGGTGGTACGAGCGTGGGAAACCACCATAATCCCTGAAAGGGATTGAAACTTATTGCTACTAGCTTTAAGGCTATTAGTAAGCGAGGTGTGGGAAACCACCATAATCCCTGAAAGGGATTGAAACCTTTCCCAGTCTGCCGGTTAGAATCACTTTGTTAAGTGGGAAACCACCATAATCCCTGAAAGGGATTGAAACGCTGATACTGGCCGTCTCTGCCCGGTATGTTCTCCTGTGGGAAACCACCATAATCCCTGAAAGGGATTGAAACCTGAATAAACACCCCGGATTGCTCGCTTTTACGCTCGTGGGAAACCACCATAATCCCTGAAAGGGATTGAAACAATTAATCTTCTTTTTGCACCAAATCCATGCACTCGTTGTGGGAAACCACCATAATCCCTGAAAGGGATTGAAACTAAAATCTTAAAGGTGACATTAACCGGGCCTGCCGATGGTGGGAAACCACCATAATCCCTGAAAGGGATTGAAACAAACTGATTGGTAGCGATTACGGTCTTAATACTCCCGGTGGGAAACCACCATAATCCCTGAAAGGGATTGAAACAATTTTTCTAATCTCGGTAAGCTTGGTATGAATTCGTGGGAAACCACCATAATCCCTGAAAGGGATTGAAACTTAAATAATGTAACTGGCAACCAGGCAGCAGTATTAGTGGGAAACCACCATAATCCCTGAAAGGGATTGAAACCCACTACCAACAAACGGGTCAAAAACTAAATCTCCGTGGGAAACCACCATAATCCCTGAAAGGGATTGAAACTATGACTCGTGCTGGGGTGGGAGCCGGGGGCATAAATGTGTGGGAAACCACCATAATCCCTGAAAGGGATTGAAACTACCTTCTTCTACCGCTGCCTGGTACTGTTCCCATGTGTGGGAAACCACCATAATCCCTGAAAGGGATTGAAACCGAGTTAATCCATCCCCATGTATATCCACTATCCGTGGGAAACCACCATAATCCCTGAAAGGGATTGAAACCCATTTCCAGTATCGCAGAAGCATTGGGCACGCCTAGTGGGAAACCACCATAATCCCTGAAAGGGATTGAAACTTCCCTCTGAGCCCTTTTAAGCTCGGTTGTTGTAGTGGTGGGAAACCACCATAATCCCTGAAAGGGATTGAAACTTTTCCATTCTTCCAGCTTGGCCTGCTTTTCCTGTGTGGGAAACCACCATAATCCCTGAAAGGGATTGAAACGTCAAGCTGGGGTATGTCTATCTCGTCATATTCGATGTGGGAAACCACCATAATCCCTGAAAGGGATTGAAACTGGATAACGAACACATGTAAAATATACAAACAAAACCCGTGGGAAACCACCATAATCCCTGAAAGGGATTGAAACAACTGCTTTGCACTCCATTGAATGTTAGCTTTTTTAATGTGGGAAACCACCATAATCCCTGAAAGGGATTGAAACCAGCAAATTAGTTTGACATGCTTTAAATCTTGAGATTGATGGGAAACCACCATAATCCCTGAAAGGGATTGAAACTCCCATCCATATGAAGGAGTAAACGTCTCCCCATCGTGGGAAACCACCATAATCCCTGAAAGGGATTGAAACTTGTCCAAATGAGCCAGGGCCGGGGCCGGAATGTCCAAGTGGGAAACCACCATAATCCCTGAAAGGGATTGAAACGATCTGTGCCATGTCCCCTATAGGTCTGTTAGCGCCTACGTGGGAAACCACCATAATCCCTGAAAGGGATTGAAACGTTACCTTCACCGCTTGCCCAAAACACCCCGTGTCAAAGTGGGAAACCACCATAATCCCTGAAAGGGATTGAAACAGGGCAATTCATAACTCCGAGCATGTCGCCGTTTACCGTGGGAAACCACCATAATCCCTGAAAGGGATTGAAACGTGTATGATAACCCTGTCACTGGGAGATATGGATCAGTGGGAAACCACCATAATCCCTGAAAGGGATTGAAACGTTTCTGTTACCTAATACCTTTGGTTCTTCTCTTACAGTGGGAAACCACCATAATCCCTGAAAGGGATTGAAACGCGGTGGAGTATTGGTACACAGCAAAACAAAGGGTAGGTGGGAAACCACCATAATCCCTGAAAGGGATTGAAACTATGCGTTCTACGATTTATCCCCGCAGGAATTGCCGTGGGAAACCACCATAATCCCTGAAAGGGATTGAAACAGGGTAGACTTGTTGGGGCCGTAGGCGGTTGTAGGTGGGAAACCACCATAATCCCTGAAAGGGATTGAAACTACTACCAAGCTCAAGCGGTCAGATTTCCATGCTAGGGGTGGGAAACCACCATAATCCCTGAAAGGGATTGAAACAAAAAGTCTCCTGCATTAAGAAAGAGAATTAAGACGTGGGAAACCACCATAATCCCTGAAAGGGATTGAAACCTGAATAAACACCCCGGACTGCTCACTTTTTCGCTGTGGGAAACCACCATAATCCCTGAAAGGGATTGAAACGACTGCCGGGCTAGTTGGTAGGGCTTTCACCCTCCGTGGGAAACTACCATAATCCCTGAAAGGGATTGAAACAGAAATGGTAAAAGCCAGCTGTCCAGGTCACCCTTTGTGGGAAACCACCATAATCCCTGAAAGGGATTGAAACGATACTGAATTTTGTCAATGGTAAACATTCCTTTTCCCGTGGGAAACCACCATAATCCCTGAAAGGGATTGAAACATGTCGATAACCATCTATTTTACCCCCTTCTCCACCGGTGGGAAACCACCATAATCCCTGAAAGGGATTGAAACTCGATAAACCCAAAATTCCACATGGTTTTTTCTCCCGTGGGAAACCACCATAATCCCTGAAAGGGATTGAAACTGTTACAAATGGCTATTAAAAAAGCAAATATCCAATGGTGGGAAACCACCATAATCCCTGAAAGGGATTGAAACGCGGTCCGGTAGCCTGTCCAAGTGTAGGCTGTAGCCTCAAAGTGGGAAACCACCATAATCCCTGAAAGGGATTGAAACTTAGGGTCTACCTCATTCCTTTCAAGAGGTTCTATAACGGTGGGAAACCACCATAATCCCTGAAAGGGATTGAAACCTCCACGCAGTTTAATGGTCGTTACATGACATTTAGAGTGGGAAACCACCATAATCCCTGAAAGGGATTGAAACGCATAGGCCGTAAACGGCTGTATATAGGCATTAGTGTGGGAAACCACCATAATCCCTGAAAGGGATTGAAACACCTCCTTTAATTATGTTTCCCTAAATTTGCATCGTGTGGGAAACCACCATAATCCCTGAAAGGGATTGAAACTTTTCATACCCTCCTGCTTTCCATCCTTGACAAAGTGGGAAACCACCATAATCCCTGAAAGGGATTGAAACTTAAGAAAATAAAAATAAAAGGAGTGGTAAAATGTAGTGGGAAACCACCATAATCCCTGAAAGGGATTGAAACAAAGGGTAGAAAAGCTGGAGGGGGCCGGGGACTAACGTGGGAAACCACCATAATCCCTGAAAGGGATTGAAACAAATATATCAATACTATCTGTTATATGGTTTTTGTGTGGGAAACCACCATAATCCCTGAAAGGGATTGAAACAGAGGACATGAAGCAGTGGCCGGGGTATCTCAGGGCTGGTGGGAAACCACCATAATCCCTGAAAGGGATTGAAACAATACTAATTTTAAATTATTCATGTAAATATTTATTGTGGGAAACCACCATAATCCCTGAAAGGGATTGAAACCATTGAACAAACTATTAAGGCCATAAAACGGTAACAGAGTGGGAAACCACCATAATCCCTGAAAGGGATTGAAACTAATTTCTACAAAGGGTGAAAAGGTTTTAATGGATTGTGGGAAACCACCATAATCCCTGAAAGGGATTGAAACTTCAGCTATTACCCTGGCTGGCACATCCCACTGACGTGGGAAACCACCATAATCCCTGAAAGGGATTGAAACAACAGACAAGAACAGGAGAAGGAACAAAAACAAGCAGTGGGAAACCACCATAATCCCTGAAAGGGATTGAAACGATATAACATTAATGCAAGGCATTAAAACCTTGCAGTGGGAAACCACCATAATCCCTGAAAGGGATTGAAACGATATAACATTAATGCAAGGCATTAAAACCTTGCAGTGGGAAACCACCATAATCCCTGAAAGGGATTGAAACCCGACCGCTTATCTTTGGTAGTAAACGACTCCGAATCGTGGGAAACCACCATAATCCCTGAAAGGGATTGAAACCTTCCGTCAGGTAGCACAAACAAGAACCGTAGCCAGTCGTGGGAAACCACCATAATCCCTGAAAGGGATCGAAAGGGGGTAATCTGTTTCAAGAACATGGGGATGACCAAGAACGACATAACGGCGGATTAAATAATAGTAAACGGAATCTGAGTATCAGGTGTAAAGCGGGGGGTAAGATATGTCAGATAGTAAAAGTATGCGGCGCGAATGGAGGGATGAAGAGCTAGTTCCTTTAGCTGCGTTAAACCAATATTGCTATTGTCCCCTACGATGCTATTACATATATGTAGCGGAGGAATTTGAAGATAATGTTCATACCCTTCAGGGAAACATTATTCATGAGCGAGTACATCAGGTTTCACAACATCAAGTAAAGGAGAAATTGGAAGTCAGAGGCATTTATCTTTTTTCCCATCGTTATGGAATCATTGGTAAGGCAGATTTGATTGAAATAGATCAGGAAGTGTTTATACCAATTGAATATAAAAAAGGGCGACGTGGTGATTGGATAAATGATCAGGTTCAGATTTGTGCCCAGGCTATGGCGTTGGAGGACGCTACTGGTAAACAAGTCCAATACGGGTATTTATATTATGCCTCTAGCGGACGTCGCTATCGGGTTGATTTCACCTCGGAATTAAGAACATATACTATTGAAGCAATTAAATCTGTACGGAAATTGCTAGTAGAACGTAAACGGCCCAAGAGCTTTGAAGGGCCACGTTGCAAGGGGTGTAGCCTGCGAGAAAGTATCTGCCTTCCAGCAGAAACTAGACAGATAATAAACATGGGGCCTGTAGTAACAGGGGGTGATTGAAGTGGCTACATTGTATGTGTCAGAACAAGGGGCAGTAGTACGCCGAGTAAGCGAACGTATCGTTATAGAACATGAAAAGAAAATACTGGCGGACATTCCGCTTATTAAAATTGACCAGGTAGTAATTTGCGGTCGGGTAGGGCTTACTACCCCGATGATTCAAACTTTTCTTGAGCAGGGGATAGAAGTTTGTTTTCTTACTCAATGGGGAAGATTTTTGGGACGGTTACAGCCTATACAAGGCAAAAACTCTCTCATACGCAGCGATCAGTTTCGTAAAGCTTTTGACGAAGGGGAATGTACTTATCTTGCCCAACAGTTCATATATGGCAAACTAAGAAACATGTTGAATACCTTGATGCGGTCTCGTAGAGAGGGGCTAGATATCGATGAAGGTGTTCTGGCTCAATTACGGGGTATTCTGAAAACCCTGGAAAGGGCAGATAATGTTGACGAGGTGCGTGGTTTAGAGGGGGCTGGTTCAGCCATATACTTTCGTGAATTTGGTAAGCTCATTCGGAAAAATTTTGAATTTAACGGGCGGGTAAGAAGGCCACCAACTGATCCAGTAAATAGTCTCCTTAGTTTAGCCTATACATTATTAAGTAAAGATGTAACCAGTGCTGTTCGCATAGCCGGTCTTGATCCATATACTGGTTTTCTGCATAAGGATAGATATGGACGTGCATCTCTGGCTCTTGATTTGATGGAGGAATTTCGCCCATTAGTTGCAGATGCAGTTGTATTGAGTGTAATTAATCGGGGTGTAGTCAATAAAGATGACTTTGTACAGGAACTAGGTGGGGCAGTTATGTTAAAGGATGACGCGCGCAACCGTTTTTTTGCTGCTTATGAAAGCAAAAAACAATCGGAGCTCAGGCATCCGTACTTTAAATATCGGGCAACTTACATGCGTTGTATGGAGTTACAGGCTCGCTTGTTAGGAAAATATATAAAGGGCGAAACTGATAAGTATGTGCCATTAGTGACCAGATAAGGAGTTATAGAAGGATGTTCTTTGTGATAGCCTATGATATTGAAGATGATAAACGAAGAACCAAGATCCATAAGCTATTGAAAAATTATGGTCAATGGATGCAGTTTAGTCTATTTGAATGCAATTTAACTCAGGAGGAATTTGTCAAATTGGAGCACCGGCTTCAAAAGTTAATTGATCCGGAACGGGATAGCATTCGGTATTATTTTTTATGTGAAAATTGTCAGAGCAAAATAGTGAGAATTGGGGGAGTAGAAATGAGAAATGAAGATGTGTTTATCATTTGACCTGTATATCAGATTTTAAATGCAAAGGGCTAAATTAACTGAAATATCATATAGATTTACACCTGGTATAATCAGGAAAAGGGATACATAAGTATTAATCCCCATGAGCGGAACACGCAACCACCGATGAAAATGGTTGCAACCGGTATTACGGCAACATGACGGAACGGCACAGGGGCCGTTCCTTACACTTTCCACCGAAGGCTAAAACCTCCGCTACCGACAGTTGGTCGGTTGTCTAGCTGTTTTGTCTTTATCTCGCGACTCGTAAATGCCCGGGGGGCACAACCACCGATGAAAATGTTTTTACGTGTCTTCCTGTACAGTAGCATGTAATCTGTAGGGGCGGACCCATGTGTCCGCCCGCGGGATTGCAGTGGTCGGCCGGGCAGACACACGGGTCTGCCCCTACAAAAACTACATAAATCCGCATCCTTAAAAATTTAAAAAATCAGTGTCCTTCAGTGTCTAATCCCGGTCTATTTCCGTATTAAAACAAAATATTTTGCAAAAGTATATTCCAAAATTCGCAACATATAGTTA
>CAZFXK010000057.1:0-16086 GCA_964522975.1 uncultured Bacteroides sp.
TTTCACTAGAAAAAAAGGAAAATGACAATTTGAGTCAATGTGGACTATTTTATCGTCTTTTTATAAGGTTGAAGTGGTGTTTTTGTTGTTTGCTATATCCTTTTTATTGGCTTTAAAAGGATATAGATTGTGTGTGATGTATTGTCGGATTTTACAATGGAAAAATAAAGGGAATCCGGATTATTCCTATAAACGAAAGTCTATATATACTTTGATAACAAATTTAGAGGAAGGATTATTAGGATGAATAGAGCTGTTTTTTGGGGTACTTCTTTGAAAAATAATGATTAACTTTGCATTTAATTTAATATTAATTAGTTCCTAAAGTCTGGGACATTGTTTTATAAGAAATGGGTAGGATATTAGCCATAGATTATGGTAAAAAAAGAGTAGGAATAGCAGTGACCGATCCTCTGCAGATTATTGCAAGTGGATTGACTACTGTTTACTCTCACGAATTGCATGCGTTTTTAAAAGATTATCTGGCAAAAGAATCGGTAGAACGCATCATTATAGGTTTGCCTAAGCAAATGGATAATACTCCTTCAGAAAACATGAAGTATATAGAACCCTTTGTACGTTCTTTGCAAAAAAAATACCCCTCTATTCCTGTGGAATATGTTGATGAACGGTTTACTTCTGTGTTGGCTCATCGTGCAATGTTAGATGGAGGACTTAAAAAGAAAGATAGGCAGAATAAAGCATTAGTCGATGAAATTAGTGCTACAATTATTTTACAGTCTTATTTGGAAAGTAAACGCTTATAATAATTTAGATTATGATTTTACCTGTATATTTATATGGTCAGCCGGTATTAAGAGAAGTAGCTAAAGATATTGCTCCTGATTATCCCAATTTAAAGGAGTTAATTGAAAATATGTTTGAAACGATGGACCACGCTAATGGAGTAGGTTTAGCTGGTCCACAAATTGGCTTACCCATACGTGTGGTAGTGGTTGATTTAGATGTGCTATCGGAAGATTATCCGGAATATGAAGATTTCAGAAAAGTCTTTATTAATGCTCATATTTTAGAGCGTAGTGGAGATAAGGAAGATATGGAAGAGGGATGTTTAAGTCTACCCGGCATTTCTGAGGTTGTACCTCGCCAAAACAAAATACGTATTCGTTATCACGATGAAGATTTCAATGAACATGTTGAAGATATTGAAGGTTATTTAGCCCGTGTATTACAACACGAGTTCGATCATTTAGATGGTAAATTGTTTGTTGATCATATTTCACCCTTTAGAAAACAGATGATCCGCAAGAAATTGAATAATATGATTAAAGGGAAAGTAAATTGTTCCTATCGTACCAAATCGGTTAAATGATTTTCAGCTTATGTAGTAATGGAAACCAAAAAAGAAAAATATGAATTCGTATTGAAGCAGGTTGAGGCTATTTTAACCGATGAGACCGATTTAATTGCAAATTTGGCTAATGTTTCTGCTTTATTAAAAAATACTTTTCATTTTTTCTGGGTTGGTTTTTATTGGGTTAAAAATAAGGAATTGGTGTTAGGCCCGTTCCAAGGTCCGGTTGCCTGCACTCGGATAGCTCAAGGAAAAGGTGTTTGTGGACTTACTTGGTTCAAAAAGGAAACGAGCATTGTTTCTGATGTTTCTAAGTTTAAAGGACACATTGCTTGTAATCCCCACTCTAAATCGGAAATCGTGGTTCCTTTGATTCATCAAAACACGGTAGTTGGAGTCTTAGATGTTGATAGTGATGAACTAAATGCTTTTGATTTGTTAGATCAATGTTATTTGGAAAAAATTTGTCATCTTATTATCAAGCAAAGTGTATTTGAATAGAGGTAACTAAACTATTATCTTGTTTCCTGTTTTTTAATGCTCTAATCTTTGGCTTTTTTGTTTTTTTTTATATCTTGTGTCTATTGATAAAAATAACAACAAAAAGCCATTTATGAAAAAGTTCCTAGGCCTGTTACCTTATCCTTTTGTCTTTTTACTCTTCTTTGTAGGAGGTATTATTGGGGGGCTTGGAATTTATACTATCTACATATCTCGAGCTCATTCTTATTTATCAGATCAACCGGAAACCTGTATCAACTGTCATATAATGGTGCCTTATTATAGCTCTTGGAGGCATAGTTCTCACGCTGAATGGGCAATTTGTAATGATTGTCATGTACCACAAAATAATTTGGTGAATGGATATGCCTTTAAGGCAATGGATGGTCTATATCATGCAGCTGTTTTTACTTTAAATGCCGAACCTCAGGTGATTCGTCCTAGAGATGGTAGTTATGCTGTTATTATGAAGAACTGCATACGTTGTCACGAGCATTTAAACACAGCCTTAGTTGAAACGGGGATGATAACCTATAAAGATGTAAAAAAAGGAGAAGGAAAAGCTTGTTGGGAGTGTCATCAGGAAGTACCTCATACTAAAGTCAGTAATATCTCGGGAACACCTAATGCCTATGCCCCTTTACCCAAAACTCCTGTACCTGATTGGCTTAAAAAAAGGATGAATGAAAGAAAAAATAAATAGATATGTTTAGAAGAATAGCAGAAGCCATTAGAAGAAGGCCCTTTATTGGTTGGGTTATCTTCTTCGTTACTTTAGTCGGTGTGTTTTTACTAGGTTTATTAGCCGCCTCCATTACTGAGCGGAGAGCTGAAATTGCAACAATTGTAGCTAATCGCATAGATGAGATTGAGCCTAATGACCCTAGAAGTGAAAATTATAAAAACAACTTTAGAAGGGAGTATGATACTTGGAAGAAAACACAAGAAATGGACTTCCGTAGTAAATATAACAGCAATCAAGTAACCGATATTCTAGCTGAACGTCCTGAAATGGTGATTCTTTGGGCGGGATATGCTTTCGCAAAAGATTATAATGCGCCAAGAGGGCATATGTATGCCTTGATAGATAACAGGAATACTCTTCGTACAGGGACTCCCACAACAGAGGGTGACGGACCACAGCCTGCTGCTTGTTGGGTGTGTAAGAGTCCTGATGTTCCTCGCATAATGAGAGAACAAGGTATAGATGGTTTTTATACTCATCAGTGGGGCGATTTGGGGGCAGAAATAGTAAATCCTGTAGGTTGTGCTACTTGTCATGATAGTGAGACCATGAACTTACATATATCTCAACCTGCTTTGATTGAGGCTTTCCAGTCTATGGGGAAAGATGTTGAAAAAGCAACTCCTCAAGAAATGCGTTCTTTAGTTTGTGCTCAATGTCACGTGGAGTATTACTTTGCGGGAAATCAAAAGGTGGTAACTTTTCCTTGGAAAGACGGTATGACAGTTGAAGATATTGAAGCTTATTATGATGCTTTTGAATTTACGGATTGGCAGCATGGATTGAGTAAAGCACCTATGTTAAAAGCACAACATCCGGATTATGAAGTGTTTTTATTAGGCACGCATTCGCAACGAGGAATATCGTGTGCCGATTGTCATATGCCTTATACCTCTGAGGGGGGCATAAAATATTCTGATCATCAGATTATGAGTCCTCTTAAAAAGATAGATAAAACCTGTCAAGTCTGTCATCGAGATAGTGAGGAGAAACTAAGAAATTACGTTTATGATATTCAAGATAAAGCGAATGAAATAAGAAATAGGGTGGAAGTTGAATTGTCAAAAGCTCATTTATTGGCTAAAGTTGCTTGGGACAATGGAGCCACAGAAAAAGAGATGGACAAAACCTTACAACTTCTTCGTCAATCGCAATGGAGATGGGATTTTGCTGTGGCGACACATGGTGGTTCTTTCCATGCTCCTATTGAGATTCAACGTATCTTAGCGCATAGTTTGGATAGAGCCTTACAGGCACAGTTGGAAGTGCAAAAAATATTGTATGCTCATGGAGTGACAGACGTTACTTTACCTGATGTTTCCACTAAAGAAAAAGCACAGCAGTATTTGGGCTTAGATATCCTCGAAGAGAAGAAGAAAAAAGAAGAGTGGATAAATACGGTAGTACCTAAGTGGCTGGAAGATGCTAGATTAAACGATAAAATAATTGCAGAGAGATAGTTTTTTTATGATTCATGTTTTGAAGGTGTCTAAATTCTATTAGACACCTTTCTAATTTATCTATGATGAAACATCGGAGTAAACGTTTAATGTGGCAATTTCCCTGGGGGTACAAAGAAAGCATTGCTTTTGTTCTCGGATTATTGGTTGTAGGATTTCTTCTTCAGCTATCAGTGGGGTCTTTTAATTACTATCTACTCCATTTTCCGGTTAATCTGATTGTTGGTGTAGTGTATGTTCTGTTAATTATTGGACTCTCTTTCATTAAGAAGAATCCAATAGTGAATTGGTTGTCTAGCGTTCCGTTGTCGGTTACATTAATAACTACTTTTTTAGTTCTGACTCTGTTTATGGGGCTTATTCCTCAAGTTGTCCGTATTAATCCGGATTATCCTATTGATTTTCATCAAGCTTCAGCCGGTGAAATTTTTAATTCTATTCTTTATAAACTGGGATTTAAACAAGTAACCGGTTCACATCCTTTTGTGTTAGTCTATGGCTTTCTGTTGTTGGTTTTGGGTTTAGTCATAGCTAAACGATTTCATCGATTCAAGTGGAGTGATTATGGATTTTATCTCAATCACTTAGGTTTATGGTTGTTTTTGTTTGCTGCCGGATTAGGTACAGCCGACCGATTAAGGTATGTAATGTATGTAGAGGAGGGAGAGTTTGAATGGCGTGTTTTTGATGAGCAAGAGAATATGTTAGAATTGGACATTGCCATTGAATTGCACGATTTTATAATGGAAGAGTATCCTCCAAAGCTTGCCATTATTAATAAACATACCGGCGGTGTACAACCGGAAAAACGTCCTGCTTACTATCAAATTGACAAGAAGCAGCCCCAAGCGGAATTGTCTGATTGGCAAATAAAAATAGATAGCTATATTCATGAGGCAGTTCGTGAAACGGATACCACTTTTCAGGCTATTCCGATGCTGGGCTCAATGCCTGCCGCAAAAGTATTAGCAAAAAATAAACAAACCCATCAAGAGGTCTCCGGCTGGGTGACTTGTGGTAGTGTTAATCAGTATGTAATGCCTTTAGATTTAGATTCAACCTATTCTTTGGTTATGACAAAACCGGAAGCAAAAAGGTTTGCTTCGGAAATAACAGTATTAGCAAAGAACGAGACTATTGACCCTATACATACCACGTTAGAGGTCAATAGTCCATTACGAATAGGCCACTGGATGATTTATCAATATGATTATGACCATACTTTAGGAAAAGCCTCACAAGTAAGTGGTTTTGAATTAGTATATGATCCTTGGCTTTTTGGAGTATATATAGGAATATTGTTAATTGGGTTAGGTTCTATTTCTATGATATGGGTAGGTAATAAAAAAGAGAGGAAAGTATGACTTGGAATGAATATCTTTGGTTTGCAATGCCTTCTATCTTATGTTGGTTCATGGCCGGTATCATTGTCTTTAGGAGTAAAAGTAAATATTGGGTTGATTTATTTATGATACTGGGTATTTTCATTTTTGCAGCTTTCATTGTTGGCTTGTGGATAGGGCAGGAACGTCCCCCATTAAAAACGATGGGAGAGACTCGTTTGTGGTATTCTTTTTTCTTGGCATTGACCGGTTATATAACCTATAAGCGTTGGGAATATGAATGGATTTTAAGTTTCTCGGGTTTAGTAGCCTCTGTATTTGTGATTATTAATATTGTAAAACCGGAGATTCACTCTACAAATCTTATGCCTGCACTGCAAAGTTATTGGTTTGTTCCTCACGTTACGGTATATATTCTTTCTTATTCCATGTTAGGGGCTGCTACCATTGCTTCGTTTATTCAAATGGGTAAATTATATCGATCAAAAATAGATGACAGGCTTTACCAGTTTATTGACAATCTGGTGTACGTGGGATTTGGCTTTTTAATGTTGGGATTATTAATGGGTGCATTATGGGCAAAAGATGCGTGGGGACATTACTGGTCGTGGGATCCTAAAGAAACTTGGGCTTTTATTACGTGTGCCGGTTATTTAATTTATATCCATATGCGACTGCAAAAGAGACATCCTAGAATGACTTTATGGATATTACCCATCTCCTTTATTTTATTGATGATTACGTGGCTTGGGGTTTCTTATTTACCAGCAGCCCAAAACAGTATTCACGTCTATTCTTGATAGTCTAAGGGAAAACACCCTTTGTTCGATTGCATGACAAAAGTGTGTCTAATTGAGTTACTTGATCTGAGCAATTTCTTGATTTGAATTAATTACCCATTCTTTTGAAATTGCATCATCATCCATCTATTCTTTACTTTGCTGCTTATTTGGGTTAAACCTAATTTCTTGGCTTCTTTTCGTAACAATGGAGCATCTTCTTCGTAAAAACCGCTTATCAGTAGGTGTCCGTTAGGTTGCAAAGTGGGTAGATAGCTTTTCATATCTTGTAACAATATATTGCGATTGATGTTTGCTAAAACGAGATTGAAAGAATTAGCATATTTATTGAGTTGTTTAGCATCCCCTAAAATGACCTCAATGTCATTTAAATTATTTAGTGCGATGTTTTCTTTGGCATTTTGGATGCACCAAGAATCAACATCAATGGCTGTTATTTGTTTAGCTCCTTTCATCTTGGCTAAGATAGACAAGATACCTGTTCCACAACCCATATCAAGAACGGTTTTATTATTAAGATCTTCATCTAAAATACTTTTCAGCATTAAACTGGTAGTTTCATGGTGTCCCGTACCAAAAGACATTTGAGGGTTGATTATGATGTTGAATTCCTTCTGTGGTATATCTGTATGGAAGGTGCTGTGTATGATGCATCTATCATCAATAATTAAAGGTTGGAAGTAGTTCTTTTCCCACTCTTCATTCCAGTTTTTATCTTCAATCTCTTTTTGGGTAAAAGAGATTGCGGTTTCCTTAAAAGGATAATCCATTAGGCATTCCTTGAGCTTTTCTTCACTATACTGAGCTTGTGGAATATAAGCTAATAGATAAGTTTCATTTTCAATAAAACTGTCGAACCCAATTTCTCCCAATAAGGCGGTTAATACTTCGTAATAAATCTTTTTTTCCGGGGTAATCCTAAATGTGAATTCTAAATAATTCATAGTGTTATAAGTCTTATTTATGGCGCGTTTTGATATGAACAAAATTGGATAAATGTTTGTTACATAATAAGATATGATTAATATATGCAATCTTTTCCGTACAAAGATAAGTATAATAGGGAAATCCCTATTATACTGTGGGGGAAATCTTTAAGAACTCCTATAATGATTAATTATATTTGTATAGAAAGATGTTTTAACCAAAAAAAGAAGAGAAAGATGAAAAAGAAATTTGCCTTGATTTTAAGCGCTTTTTGCCTATCATTAGGAGCTATGGCACAAGGCTATGTTGATGACCTCTACTATCTTTCTTCAGATAAAAAAGATGATATAGAAAAACCTGCTGTTAAGAAAGAAAAAACAGAGGTTACCAATGTTTATGTTGCTCCCGGTTCTACTGTTGAAATAAAAGAAAGGGTAAAGAAACCCAAGAATCAACGTAGTGTAGATGAATATAACCGTCGTTATAATGATTCTGACTCTTTAGAAAAGGAGGAAGATGATTATTCTTATGAGGAAAGAGGAGAGTGGATTGGTGGGTTTGAAGGCTCACAAGATGATTATGAATATGCCGAACGGATTATTCGATTTAGAAATCCACGTTATGCCGTAAGTATTAGTAGTCCTTTTTATTGGGATATTGTTTATGGCTTGAATTCTTGGGATTGGAATGTGTATACAGATGGTTTGTATGCTTATGCTTTCCCAACCTTCTCCAATCGTTTGTGGTGGAACTGGCGTTTTGGAGGTTCCTTTGGTGTCAGTTGGGGATGGGGACCTTATTATTCAAGTTGGTATAGACCTTATTGGGGCTATTCTCACTGGCATCATAATCCTTATTATTGGGATTATCATCGCCCTTACTACTGGGGAGGATATAGCAGACCTCATTATAGAAGAAGCTATACAGATAGAAGGTCTTATGGAAGATTTGGTAATGAATATATAGGATCTTATGGTTCTAGTCGAAGGGTTGTGTCTTCATCGTCTAGTCGGAGAGTGTCGGGTACAACTGTAACTTCAGGAGGCTCTACTACACGCAGAGTAGTGGGTACACGTGATAATGGCTCTACTACACGTAGAGTGGTGGGTACTCGTGCTGATGGAACCAGTACACGTAGGGTAGTTGGAACTCGTGATAATTCAACAACTACACGTAGAGTGGTTGGTTCACAAGATAGAGATAATTCAACAGTTAGACGTTTAGAGAATACCTCACGTAGAACAACAACCGGTAATCGTACTCCTTCAACATCTGTGCGTTCCGGAGAAAGTACTTCCAGAAGAACCTCTACTTATACTCGCCCAAGCAGTACGCGTAGAACAGAATCAACGGTACGTTCAGGTTCCGGCAGTTCTTCACGTTCAACGGTAGCGCCAAGCTCCGGTACAACTCGTCGGACTTCAACTTACAATCGTAGCAGTACGACGACACCAACAACTCGTAGAACCACAACATCGCCATCTACAAGGACCACAACATCACCTTCTTCTACAACAAGAAGAACTACCACTCCAAGTTACACGCCTTCTAGTAGAAGTTCTACTCCTAGGGTTTCTACACCAAGTAGCTCTTCAAGATCCAGCGGTGGAGGTGTTTCAAGGTCAAGTAGTACTTCACGAAGAACAGGTGGTAGATAAGAATAATGATAGTTTTTTATCTTAAAAAAGAATGGGAATGAAAAGATATATAATAGTTATTTTGAGTTTACTTTTCTTGGGTACGGTAAGTGCCCAGACTCTATATGATGGAGTTGAGTTTTCTAATAAAAACCTTAGTGGAACTGCTCGTTTTGTGGGGATGGGAGGAGCTATGGGTGCCTTGGGTGGTGATATATCCACCATAGGTACCAATCCGGCAGGTATCGGCATTTATCGTAGTAACGATGCAATGACTTCATTCAGTTTTTCAAGCCACGAAATAGAAACGAAATATGATGGCAATAAGTTTACAAATAACCGGAATAGAGGAAACTTTGACAATTTTGGTATTGTGTTTTCCAATAATATGGGGAAGTATAATGCGTTGAGGTTTGTAAATTTTGCCTTTAACTATAATCGTTCGAAGACTTTTTATAGAACCCGTGAAATGGATGGAATAATGGGAGGTTCCCAGATTGATCAAATGATTACCCAAGCCAATGATATGTATGATGCCGGTCATGACTTAGTAACCTTAAGTGACGGTTGGAAGAATAATTTATTTGCTATGAATTCAGTTGGCTGGTTGGGAGCCATAGGCTATGAAGGATGGTTGTTTTCTCCTGCTCAAGAAGGTGGATTTGGCGTTATTTGGGATGGATATCCTACTGGTTTCTTCTACTCTAAGGAATGGGGGGGCATAAATGAATATGATTTTAATGTTTCTTTAAATTTTATTGACCGTGTTTATTTAGGGTTGAGCATTGGAGTTTATGATTTAAATTATAAGAAATATGCTTACTATGGGGAGAATTTATATTATGCAGGAGCTACTAAAACAAACGAAGGTTACGATTTGCATAGTACAAAGTGGATTGATGGTGCAGGGTTTGATTTCAAATTTGGAATAATAGCACGTCCTTTTGAAGATTCTCCTTTTCGGTTAGGTCTGGCTTTTCATACCCCTACCTATTATAAGTTGACATTAGGTGCTGAGTCCGATCTGTTTTCTACTGTAGGGTATGTTGATGATAAAGGAGAATCTGTTATGACTGATATTCATGTTTCTACTGCTAATGGTCTAGACCGAGTTGAAAAGGATTTTAAATTACATACACCTTGGACGTTGAATTTTAGTTTGGGGCATACCATTGGTACTCAATTGGCCTTAGGTGCTGAATATGAGTATCAAGATAACTCCAATATAAAGTTCAAGTACTCTGATAGGTATGGTGGAACTATGGATTTTGAAACAACAGTTGCAAAAGAGTATTTAAAAGGAGTTCATACGTTTCGTATAGGAGCAGAATATAATGTGATACCGGAGTTTGCTTTTAGAGTAGGATATAACTTGAGTACCAGCAGTTATAAAAATAATGCTACAAAGGTTTTGGCAGCTAATGCTCTTGAAACCGATACTGATTATACTAATAGTGAAGCGTTACATCGCTTTACGCTAGGATTAGGTTATCGTGGTCGTTCTTTTTATGCCGATTTAGGCTATCAGTATAATCATTATAAAGAAGATTTCTATGCTTTCGATCATATAGATTTAGTACCTGCTAAATCTACCAATTCAAGAAGTCATGTAGTTATGACTTTAGGTTTTAGGTTTTAATAGTAAGAATTTAAGTTTTTGCAATAATTTCTATAATAACTTTTTGTGTGTAAAGAAAATCCCATTACAAGTATTTTGTAATGGGATTTTTGATGGTGGAGAATAAGTTTTGTCCTTGATTTATTGTTTCCCAGACCGACACCTCTTGGGTCTGGGAAAGAAGGGGTGTCGGTCTGGGAGAGAAGCCCCATCGATCAGGGACCGACTTTTTTTAGATAATGGGTATTTGAAATGATGAAGGACTTATTTTAGTATTCTGTTTTATTTTCAGTTTGCATCCATTGTAAAAAGGCTTTAATTGCCTCCTCTCGGAGAAGGTTTTCCGATGGCAGTTGGCGTTCATCGGGAGTGAGTTTCAATTCATCATAAATAAAGGAGTCGTCAAAACCTATTTCTTTGGCGTCATCTTGAGTATTACCATAATAAAGCTTATCTAATCGTGCCCAATAGATGGCACCCAAACACATAGGGCAGGGTTCGCACGAACTATAAATTTCACACCCCGATAAATCAAAGCTGTTTAGCTTTTCTGCGGCAGCACGAATGGCGCTAATTTCTGCGTGAGCAGTAGGATCGCATAAGTCAGTCACCCGATTGACTCCAGTAGCAATAATCTCTCCATTTTTTACAATGACGGCACCAAAAGGCCCCCCATCATTTATGATGTTTTGTTTAGAAAGCTCAATGGCTTTTCTCATAAAATCTTCTTTCTTCATATCAACTCTTTTTTATATTTTCCCTAAAATCTTGTCCATAACCCAGTTAGTTGTTGTAGCACTAATCCCGTCACAAGAGCAAATCGATTTTCCTAGCAAATCATCTACTACTGCTTGAATTAAAGGCTGTTGAACATATTTAGGATTTTCCACTTTTATTTCTGTACGTCCCTCTTTATTATAAAGAGCGATTGGCTCAAAAGAGAATACCGAGAAACAAACCATTCCTTTGTTGCCAATAATCTCAATTCTGTCTTCTTTAGCAGATTCGTGAGCCACAAAGCACCAAGAACCACTACCCACTAAACCCGATTCAAATTGAAAACAACTACTGATGGTATCTTCTGCTGAATATAATCCGCCCAAATTACTTTTATACCCACTGGCACTTAATATACAGCCAAAAAACTCTTGCAGTAAGTCAATTTGATGAGGAGCTAAATCGTAAAAATACCCCCCTCCGGCTATGTCCGGCTGAACTCTCCAAGGTAGATTCTCTTTGTTATAGTCTAAATCTCTTGGAGGTTGTGCAAATCGAATCTGTACATTAATGACTTTACCAATAACCCCATTCCTAATGAGTTCTTGTACCTTTAGGAAGTAGGGTAGGTATCGGCGATAGTAAGCCACAAAGCATTTTACTCCGGTTTCTTTAGCTATTCTATTAATGCGTGTACACTCCTCATAAGTAACTGCCATGGGTTTTTCAATGTAAACAGGTTTGCCGGCTTTCATTGACAATATGGCATATGTAGCATGCGAAGAAGGAGGAGTGGCTATGTAAACCGCATTTACTTCAGGATCTTGAATGAGTTGTTGGGCATCATCGTACCATTTTTTTATTCCTTGTTCCTTAGCGTAAACTTGTGCATTTTCCATATCGCGGCTCATAACAGCAACTACAGTGGAATTTTTAACCTTTTGAAAAGCAGGCCCACTTTTATGTTTTGTTACTTCACCACAACCTATAAATCCCCAGTTAATAGTTTCCGGATTCATAATATATCGAATTTTATTTATTTTGATTTTAACAAAGATACTTAATCATCTTAAATATAAGAATATTAATCTTTCTAAGATTTTTCATTTTTTGATGTTTTACTTTAGAATAAGCACATGGAATAATCTTATTTTTGGTTCAACTTCTTTATCTTTGCAAAAAAAATAAAAATGAAGGAAGCAGAGAAAGAAAAGCGAGTGAAGCGAGCTGTGGAATTATTTGAAAAAGGATTTAATTGTTCTCAGTCTGTTTTTGCTGCATTTTGCGATCGATATGGCTATAAAGAAGATGAGGGGTTAGTTTTAGCCGCTTCATTTGGAGGAGGTATAGGCCGGATGCGTGAAACTTGTGGTGCTGCTTGTGGTTTGTTTATGATTGCCTCTCTTGAAACAGGCTGTTCCAAAGAAGGAGATAGAGAAGGGAAAGCACGCAATTATAGAATGGTTCAATCGTTAGCAAAGCAATTTAAAGAAAAAAACGGAGCTTTGCGTTGTGCCGAACTTTTAGGACTTGAAAAGCCTAAATTAGGAGAAACAGAACCTGAAGAAAGAACAACGGCGTATTATAAAAAAAGACCTTGTAAAAAGATAGTGGAAACTGCTGCTGAAATAGCTGCTGAAAACTTTGATTAAGCCTTTTTATTTTGTTTAGTATGAGTAGGAAAGCCGATTGTGCGAAGCAGATGTGTAATGCATAATGCTTCAATATGCTTTCTTTTTCGTAACTTTGCCAATTAGATTATTATTGTAAAATGAGAGAGAATATACGTAATTTTTGTATTATAGCGCATATTGACCATGGTAAGTCAACATTAGCCGACCGTTTATTGGAATATACCAATACAATTCAAATAACGGGGGGGCAAATGTTAGATAATATGGATTTGGAAAAAGAACGGGGCATAACCATTAAAAGTCATGCTATCCAGATGGAGTATGAGTTTGAAGGAGAGAACTATACTCTTAATTTAATTGATACTCCGGGACACGTGGATTTTTCATATGAGGTTTCTCGTTCTATTGCTGCCTGCGAAGGAGCTCTTTTAATTGTTGATGCTACACAAGGAATACAGGCACAAACCATTTCTAATCTGTATATGGCTATTGAGCACGATTTAGAGATTATACCGGTAGTCAATAAGTGTGATATGGCTAGTGCCATGCCTGAAGTGGTTGAAGATGAAATAATCGATTTACTTGGATGTAGCAGAGAGGAGATTATCCGTGCTTCGGGAAAAACCGGAATGGGCATTGATGAAATTCTGAAAGCGGTGATTCATAGAATTCCGTTTCCTCAGGGAAATGATGAAGAACCCCTGCAAGCATTGATTTTTGACTCTGTATTTAATCCGTTCCGTGGAGTAATTGCCTATTTTAAAATTGAAAATGGCATATTACGAGCCGGAGATAAAGTTAAGTTTTATAATACGGGAAAAGAATATGAAGCGGATGAGATTGGAGTCTTGAAAATGGAAATGTCTCCTCGTAAAGAGCTTCATGTTGGGAATGTGGGATATATCATATCTGGTATAAAAACTTCGAACGAGGTAAAAGTAGGTGACACGATCACCCACGTAGAACGCCCTGCAGAAAAAGGAATTTCTGGTTTTGAGGAGGTGAAACCTATGGTTTTTGCCGGGGTATATCCCATCGAAACAGAAGACTTTGAAGATTTGAGGCATTCCTTAGAGAAATTACAGTTAAACGATGCTTCGTTAACTTTTCAACCGGAATCATCGGTTGCATTGGGCTTTGGGTTTAGATGTGGCTTCTTGGGGTTACTCCATATGGAAATTATTCAAGAACGTCTGGATCGTGAGTTCGATATGAATGTAATTACAACCGTTCCTAACGTACCCTATCATATTTATGATAAACAGGGCGAAATGAATGAGATTCATAATCCGGGAGAGATGCCCGATCCTACTTTAATTGATCGTATTGAAGAACCCTATATTGAGGCTACAATTATAACTGCGTCCGAGTTCATCGGTCCTATAATGACTCTTTGTTTAAGTAAAAGAGGTGAAATTTTAAAACAACATTATTTATCAGGTAATCGGGTAGAATTGCAATATAGCATGCCTTTGGGAGAGATTGTTATTGATTTCTATGATAAACTGAAAAGCGTATCCAGAGGTTATGCTTCTTTTGATTATCATATTAGTGAGTATAAACCTTCAAAACTGATAAAGTTGGATATCTTACTGAATGGAGAATCGGTTGATGCACTTTCTGTTTTAACTCACGTTGATAATGCTTATAGTTTAGGTAGAAGAATGTGTGAGAAGCTGAAGGAATTAATACCTCGCCAACAATTTGAGATAGCGATTCAAGCTGCTATTGGTTCCAAAATTATAGCTAGAGAGACGATTAGAGCAGTCAGAAAAGATGTTACTGCTAAATGTTATGGTGGAGATATTAGTAGGAAGCGCAAACTACTTGAAAAGCAGAAAAAGGGTAAAAAACGAATGAAACAAATAGGTAATGTTGAAGTACCCCAAAAAGCGTTTTTAGCTGTATTGAAACTAGATTAAGTTGTTTTTTTGTATCAAATTCACACAATAATAAATGAATAAAGTAATAGGAAGGCTGAATTATTCACTATTAAGTTTCTTAAAACACCGTATTAATGGTGGGGTTTTATTAATGATTGTAGCAGTTCTTGCTATGATAGTAGCAAATTCTCCGTGGAGTGAACAATATTTAGCTTTGTGGGATTATCCTGTAATTCTGCAAATAGGAGAATTTAATCTGTTCAGTGTTAAAGGGGAACCCTTGACTTTAATGGAATTCATTAATAATGCTCTGATGGTTTTATTTTTCTTTTCTGTAGGATTAGAAATAAAAAGAGAATTATTAGTAGGCGAATTATCTTCATTCCGTAAATCTTTATTACCCATTATTGCCGCTTTGGGCGGTATGGTTGTTCCTGTTATTATCTATTTTCTTTTTACGAAAGGCACACCGGGTCAAGCAGGTCTCGCAATCCCAATGGCTACAGACATAGCTTTTTCTTTAGGTGTATTAAGCTTATTCGGAAAAAGAGTCCCCATCAGTATTAAGATCTTTCTAACTGCTTTTGCTATTGTTGATGATATTGGAGGTATTTTAGTTATTGCATTGTTTTATACTTCGGATTTAGTACCTCAATTTTTAGGTCTGGCTTTAGCGGTACTCTTTATTCTATTTTTAGGAAATAAGAGGGGACTTAAGAGTAAGTTCTTTTATTGTTCATTGGGTATAGTCGTTTGGTATTTCTTCTTACAATCGGGTATAAACGCTACCATTGCCGGAGTATTAGTTGCATTTATGGTTCCAGCTACTCCCCGTCTTAGAATCGGACGATATATTAACCGAATTAAAGATAATATATCTCAATTTTCAACTGAAAATGAAGAATATAGAATATTTAATCCTAACGAGATAAGTTTACTGAAAAGTATAGAGTCGGCTTCAGACAAAGTAATATCTCCTTTGCAAGCTTTAGAAGATAAGATGCATGGAGTTGTGAATTATCTGGTGGTTCCATTATTTGCTTTTGCAAATGCAGGAATTGTTTTATCGGCAGGAGCTGAGAATAGCTTAATTGGTTCTGTAACCTATGGTGTAGCAGTTGCATTATTCTTAGGTAAATTTATCGGAATATTTACCTTTACTTATTTGGGTATAAAAGCTAAATGGGTATCTATGCCGGCAGGTATGACTTGGTCGAGCTTGGCGGGTACTGCTTTATTAGGTGGTATAGGTTTTACCGTTTCTTTATTCATTGCACATTTGTCGTTTATTGATTCACCTGAGTTGCTTAATCAAGCTAAATTAGGTGTGTTGTTAGGGACTATTATTTCGGGAATATTAGGTTATTTGGTATTGAATTTTGTGCTTCCTAAAAAAGCGTTTGTTGCACGACAATTATCAGGTCGATAAGGGAGTGATTAAAAAATATTTTTGGCAGTTATTAAAAAGAGTCGTTTACTTGAAATAAACGACTCTTTTTATATTAT
>CAZFXK010000058.1:0-15921 GCA_964522975.1 uncultured Bacteroides sp.
AGTGGGGTGTTGTGATTAGCTTACAAAGTTGTACTTTAGTTCATTGAAATCACCTTACCAAGCCTCTAAAGGGCCGCTTCTTTAGTTGTGATTAGCTTACAAAGTTGTACTTTAGTTCATTGAAATCACCTATAATATGATGCAAAGGCTTATCGTTACTGTTGTGATTAGCTTACAAAGTTGTACTTTAGTTCATTGAAATCACCAAGACGGAATACAAGCAAGAAAGGCTCGATGTTGTGATTAGCTTACAAAGTTGTACTTTAGTTCATTGAAATCACCATATGCTCATTCACATGAAGGTGATTTACTGTTGTGATTAGCTTACAAAGTTGTACTTTAGTTCATTGAAATCACCTGCAAGATATATTCAACATCGACTACAACGTTGTGATTAGCTTACAAAGTTGTACTTTAGTTCATTGAAATCACCATACAGAGCCACAGGCTTTTGAGTGGGGTGTTGTGATTAGCTTACAAAGTTGTACTTTAGTTCATTGAAATCACCTCGTAATCCATAGGTATATCAGTTACCCTGTTGTGATTAGCTTACAAAGTTGTACTTTAGTTCATTGAAATCACCTTGAATTAAAAATAACACCCTCCGCTACTGGTTGTGATTAGCTTACAAAGTTGTACTTTAGTTCATTGAAATCACCAAAGAATACTCAAAGAACAAGCACCTACATGTTGTGATTAGCTTACAAAGTTGTACTTTAGTTCATTGAAATCACCAGTTTTTCCTTTAAATCCTTTGAGAAGAAAGTTGTGATTAGCTTACAAAGTTGTACTTTAGTTCATTGAAATCACCGAAGATTTTCAAGAGGTGTAAGACGGCGTAGTTGTGATTAGCTTACAAAGTTGTACTTTAGTTCATTGAAATCACCTAAATTAAAACTTGTACTTTTAGGCCTACGTTGTGATTAGCTTACAAAGTTGTACTTTAGTTCATTGAAATCACCCGATGCAAAATATCACCACTTAAACAAAAGTTGTGATTAGCTTACAAAGTTGTACTTTAGTTCATTGAAATCACCAGATAGCTTAGGGAAAAAACTAGCTATAGGTTGTGATTAGCTTACAAAGTTGTACTTTAGTTCATTGAAATCACCTTATTTTCATTAGGATTAGCCATTGGTAAAGTTGTGATTAGCTTACAAAGTTGTACTTTAGTTCATTGAAATCACCTTACAATACCTTTGAGACTCTTGTGATACTGTTGTGATTAGCTTACAAAGTTGTACTTTAGTTCATTGAAATCACCGGACGCAAAATACCATACAAGCTATCCATTGTTGTGATTAGCTTACAAAGTTGTACTTTAGTTCATTGAAATCACCAGAGTGTGTTATAAGTGTCTGTTATTTAGCAGGATATAATGTATGTTAGCATTTGGTGTTTTAAAGAAAATTCAACATAAATCCCGGAGTTTCCCGGGATTTATGTTTTCTAAAAGAGTTCTAACTGTTGTGGTTCGGTTTTTTTCTTTTCAGGATTCTTTCCATAGAAAAGTTCCATCATCCCAAACTGTTTATCCGTAATGCAAAGTATTCCTATGTGCCCTTTTTCTGGGAGGAATCTTTTAACACGCATAATATGCACATTTGCATTTTCTATACTCATACAGTGACGGATATAAATAGAGAACTGAAACATAGTAAAACCATCACGTTGGAGATTTTTCCTAAAATCTGCATACACTTTACGGTCTTTTTTTGTTTCAGTGGGTAAGTCAAATAATACTAGAACCCACATAATACGGTATTGATTTATTCGGTTAGCTTTCATAATTCAGAAGCAAAACTAAGATAACTTCGGATATTTAATCTTTCTCAGTTTGCCGGCATAACATTGGTATAAGGAGGCGGTGGTTTGTCCTGCAGCAATCATTAGAGGACTTTTTTTGTTCCCTATAACTACATCTAAAGTTGGTATTTGTAGTATTTTGCTTTTAAGTTCTTTGGTTAGTTTCGTAAGATCCTGCCCGTTATCAACGATTGAGAGTATCAACTCATCTACAAAAGGTCGATAAGGCTCCATAATATCATCTGCAAGGCAATAGGCATTGTACCGGTTATGGTGATGAATGCCTAAAGTGGGCAGTAGACCACTTGCTGCAAGGTTTCGTGCGATCACGGCTCTAAGGATAGCATATCCATAATTCAAAAGATTATTTGGTGGTATACCCTCCCTCTTTCTTGTGAAATCAGGGAGCTGATGAAAAATTTCTTTCCAATAGTATGCAGCAGCTCGTGCCTCATAATTGTCAGGGTCCCCACTTTTTACGCTTTCTGCCCAATAGATCATATTGCGAGTGTTGCATTTTCGGTGTTTTTTTAGGACAGCAGCTTGATTAGCTATTTTTGCTTTGATGGTTTGTTGCCATAGATTCTTCTTCAATGGTTCTGTTGCATTAATTTGATGAGTGTATCGTTCACTTTGTGTAGTATTCACATTTAGAGGAAGCATTAACCCTGTAGGCATCCTTTTATTATTGCATGAGATAAATGCAACATTGTTCTCAAGCAATTTACCCATCAGGTCATGGGTTATTGTTATTTGCTTATGATCGAGAATAATAACTCCTAAGTCTTCAATAGGAAATAACACTTCATTCTTTCTTTTGAAACTTTCCGGCAAGTCATTATTCTTCTCAATCTCGGGTAATTTAATAACCAATTGATTATTTTGTGTACTTAGGTAGGCTGGATTGCCAAAATAAAGAGTCTTCTTTATCATAGTATTAGGTTTAAAGCTAATTGTTAGAAATTATCGTAATTCAATACTCTCCAATATCAACTATTTCTCCTATATGATTTATACGAACTTTTACAATGTTCCGTAAATCATTAGGCTTTCTCAGCCTATGCCAGGTTACACCTCTTAGCTTATCCGGTTCTTCCACATTAGTCTCCAAATGATGCCTGAAAGAATAATATTTAGAGGATAATTTTTGTACCCGAAAGAGATTGGGGCTAATTTGTGCGTAATTGTCAGAATTTAATAAATCTACTTCTTTAGGGTCAAAACCTGTTTTTTCGTTAGGGAAAATAAAATATTCGTTAATTTTCATAGTGAAAAGAAACTCCCATCCCTCTTCTTTATTATAGCTTTTATCTACAATAGGTATTTCCTGTATTGCCCGCATCGTAGCTTCATAAAACGAAATAACTTTCTCTTGTAGATTTCCTTTTTCATCCATATAGATAGCTATATGGTGATTGTTTCCTGTTTTAACGAAGTTAGTACCTTGTTTCTTCCCGCTTTTACCTAAAACAAGTTTTCCTTCTTTATCAATTTTATCACGTAGTGCTACCGGGTTGCTTATTCCAACCTTTATCTTGACTTTTTTTATACATAGTCCTTTCTCTTTGTTCAACCAAACCGGATTTTTATCTAGATTGGAAAAAGCTTTTTGACTATCACCTTGATACTCTTCTAATCGTTTTTGTAAAATTTCTTTTATTCCTTTATCTACTACTAAATCCAGATTAAGATTGGGAGAAACGTCTTTGCGTATGGTATAAACTGTTTCTTCAACGGCAATTCTTACCGTTTCAGGAACAACTTGAGTTTCTGTGTTGTCTATGTAGATAGGATTTTTAGATAGGCTGTTCTTACCTGTAAATGCTTTTTTAGGGTTGTTTTCAAAGCTTTGAAGTCGTGTAAACAATGCTTCCCTCTGTTTTTTATTGCACACCTTTCTGATTGATGCCTCATCCATTGAAGAGCCTACTCTTACTGTTTTCCCTTTGTATTGTTTGATGCTTCCATAGGTTGTTTCCTCATGTAGCCTGCCGCGAGGAGTTGGTTGGTCTTTCTTATTTATACCACCATCCTTTTTCTGGGTTCTGTTTATATTGGTAGTAACAACTTTATTTTTTGCTTTTACAGAGATAAGTATATTCTCTAAATGCTTTTTTGCTTCACTTCTGAATTCACTTAAAGGAATCGGAGGGATAAATCTTAAACGATTATTTAGATCTCTTTTAAGGTGTTTTTTCTCAATCGCATATATTTTCCCCGTTTTATCACTTCGAGCATTTAGATTATTCAAGTATTGAATATAGACAGGTTTTGTAAAAGCAATAGTGAGTGCATCCATAGCATGATGCCGGTGATCGTTTCGTTTTGTCCAATCAATGATGCGTTTTATTTTGTGACCTTCTTTGTTTTCTATTACTACTGTTAAGCCTAGTTTATCATATTTATCCCAGTTAAGCTCTTGCAAGACATCCACCAATTGCCAGTCTTCTCTCAACCGATTTGTTACCGATCCGGTTGTTGTGGAGACGTTTTTTACAAGTTTTTCTAAAATTTCTTTGGCTTTTCGGCTAATGTATTGTGTATCGTTAAGGTCACGATTTATGAAATCAGTTGGAATATCTTCCCCTTTTCTCATTAAATTATTATATTTTGTTTTGCTGATTGCCCCCAATTTGTATAACCGTTCTATTTTCTGTATATATTCGGCTATGCCTTCGCTTCCTTTCTTTCGAAAAACATAGTCATAGGCTGTATCATTTCCTTTCTCTTGATTTATACTACTTAACTCCAACGTTTTATTTGAAAAAGAATCGTCAAACAATCGAGATTGAGGTATAATGTGTTCAATGTCAAAAGATTTTGAGAAGATTATTTCTTTGGGAGAAATGTAGGTGTTTGAGTAGAGAGTATGATAACCATTGTTTTTGAGTTCTTCATATAACTTATATCGTATAATATCGTTACGACTTGGGCGTATGATGTTGAATTGAGACTGTAGGATTTTTCTGTATGATTGATTTTTTAATGTAGCTTTATTTATAGCAAGAGTCATTTCCTCTCGTTGTTTAGCGTTTTTCTTCAACTCTCTTGACAGTTCGATGCGAATCTCATCCGGTTTGCCATATTTTTCAATAACTGAATTAATAACATGAATCATTTGATTTAGTATTTTCTCAACAACAGGATTGCGTAATGAGTTTTTAGGTAAAACCTCAAGTTTGTCAAGAAGCTTTTTATCCTCTATCTCTGCTTTTGTCAGAGACTGTTTTGAATGTTTATATCCGGCTTTTTCACACGCATCACTGTAGGTATAACCTTGTTTAAGGAAGGGTAATATTTTGCGAATTGCTTTGCTGCTTACGTTTCCATATTCATTTTCAAAATTGATATTTGCAAATAAGGCTGCGAATTCTTTTTCAAAGCCAACTAATTCAGATATTCTGTTGATTAATGCTTCGTTGCCTGTTTTAGATTGCTCATCCCCTTCAAAAGAATAAAGTAAATGCCATAGTTTAAATAAGCTTTGTTGTTCAAACTCTTTTCCTTCAAGGGAAGAGTTAAAGCTTAGTATGTCTGTGCTATATCCAAGACCTTTAAAGATAGTTTTAGTCGTTTCCAAAATTAATTCTGCGTTCATTTTATTAAAGGGGAAAACGCTATGTCCGGTGTATTCAATGACTTTCTCGTATATGCTGAATAATTTGGCTTGTGTTTTGTTACCCTCAATGCTTTTGTAATTGATTTCGCAGTTTTTAGGATTTTTTGAAAGAAGCTTTATGATATTCGTGTCCTTCAATGTTTTTCCTATATTTAATTCTCTGAATAGAAGTTCTTTTTCGTCTTGAGTTAAGAAGTGGGATTCATCATTCTCTAAGTCTGTTATCCTTATATTGTTTAGCGTTTGCCAGATCTTAAATTCTTGAAAGAGTGGTGATGATTTAGGGCATACCCTTAAACCATTTGTCTTTACCTTTCTTTTCCCATTTTCAATGATTTCTACCTGTCGACTTTCAAACTCGCAAAAAGAAATCAGACCTTTTTGGCTTTTTAATCTACGCTGGTAGAAAATAATGACATCCCGTATTTCACTTTTCAATTCTGGAGTAAGTTCTTTGTGATATTTGGCTTGGGTTTCCCATATAGTTTCAAACTCATCTAGATAATCCTGTCGATAGAACACTTGATTCTTCAGTCTTGTGTTAGGGTTTTCTTCTAATTGTTTCATTAGATATTCCCCTACTGTTTGTTTGCCAAAATATAACTCTTTGCTTCTGTCGCTTATTTTTCCCAAAAGTCCGCTTGAATTACTAATTTGTCCATTTAACTCCCCAATGACGAAAGCAAGAATTTCTGGGCTTATTTTCTGCTTTAAACCATTCACCCTCCACTGGAAAGACTGAATTCGTTTGTCTTTTCCTTTATTTTCTGCCGTATATATACCGTGTATGGACAAGAAAAGTTTGCTTGTATCTAATCTGTTTTTATTCGTGATTTTTTTGCGAAAGTCATCTGTAAGAATAGTAGGAAAGAAATTAACTTGAAAGTTCCAAATACGATCTAGCTCTTCTATTAAATCAGAACGGTAAAAGTTCGGGATGTATTTTTTTCCTTCTTTGAGAATTTCGAGAGAGTATTGACCTGGTGTTAGATTTTCATCATATAGATATTTGGCTATTTCCATGCTGTCAATGGCTTGACCTTCTTCTGTAGTATTTGCTTTTCGGTTACTTTTATAACCACGTTTCTTGTTGATCATCAGAAGTATCCTGGCTAATTCTTCTAGACTAACTTCTTTTTTAGCTGCTTTAGCCCGAAGTCGGTATGTTTCGAATGTGGTTTTGTTTCCGCTTTCTGATAGGATGGTATCATCAGTAATAAACCCTTCTCTTTTTAAGACTTCTATAAGATTCTTGCGTCTGAGTTTATATCGTTGAAGGTTTCTACGCATACTTCGTTTAAGGGTTCTTTCTGCATTTATTGTAATGCTTTTTCCTTTTTCATAATTTACTGATTCATCTGTAGTTAGTGGATTAACTCTAACACCTAAGCGGATGATGGATGAAGACTCATTTTGGTTTTCTGCCTCATTCACTAATGCCCAACCGATGGAACTAACTCCCAAATCCAAGCCTAATATTCTTTTCATAATATCTTAATATTAAGATGTAAAATCATAAAGTTATAATAATTATCCGCAAATTGATATTTTGTGTGAAAAAATGTTTATATTTGCTATTACAATTTTGAAGCTAATCACAATAAGGATTATTCCGTTGTGAAAACATCAAAGGCGGCATTTCGATGTCGCCTTTTTTTATCTAAAGGAAACTTAGTCCTGTTTGTTATACAATTCAACTGAACTAATAACATTTATAAAGAATTTGTTTTGTTTTCTGGATCAAACCTAAATAATCGAATTTTTAGACTTGTTTAGAATGCTGATAATTAAAGTAATATTAAAAAAGAGTTGTACAAACAGCCTTAAGTAACGTGGGAAACTAGTTTTAATTTCTTGTAAATTTACACTCTCCTTTTTCTCGTATGAAAAGAAACGATACAGAATATTACGAACAAAACACGAAGCAGTTTCGTTTAATCCAATATAATTTTATAAGGATATTTTCTTTATTGTATGAATTTGGTTGCTTATATTACAGCAACTTTTTTATAGTGAAATAAGCATTAATAATATTAAGATGATATGGAAAAACAAAAGAAATCAGACGTTGGGCTAATCGGATTAGCTGTTATGGGAGAAAACTTAGCGCTTAATATGGAGCGTAATGGTTGGAAAGTTTCTGTTTATAATCGTACATACCCTAAGTTTGAAGAAGGTGTGGTAGATCGTTTTATAGAGGGTAGAGGTAAAGGGAAGAATTTTGAAGGATATACAGATATAGCTTCTTTTGTTTCTTCGATACAAACCCCTCGTAAAATAATGATGATGGTACGAGCCGGTAATCCGGTTGATGAATTAATGGAGCAGCTTTTTCCCCATTTATCGCCTGGTGATATTTTGATTGATGGAGGGAACTCTAATTTTGAAGATACAAACCGGAGAGTTGAATGGGCTGAATCTAAAGGTTTTCTTTTTGTGGGAAGTGGTGTGTCCGGTGGCGAAGAAGGAGCATTGAATGGAGCTTCTATCATGCCTGGTGGTTCTAAAGCTGCTTGGAAAGAAATAAAGCCTCTATTACAAAGCATTGCAGCCAAAGCTGAAGATGGAACTCCTTGTTGTGAATGGGTTGGCCCTGCCGGATCCGGCCATTTTGTCAAAATGATTCATAATGGAATTGAATATGGCGATATGCAACTCATTGGAGAGGCCTATTGGTTAATGAAACGTCTACTTCATCTATCTAATGAGGAGATGTCTGAAATGTTTGCACAATGGAATCAAGGAAAATTAAAGAGTTACCTTGTGGAAATTACAGCCAATATTTTAAAGTATAAAGATAAGGACGGTTCCTATTTGATTGATAATATATTGGATGCCGCCGGACAAAAAGGAACGGGAAAGTGGTCGGTTATAAATGCCATGAACTTGGGCATGCCTCTTGGTTTAATTGCATCTGCCGTTTTTGAACGTAGCCTTTCAGCACAAAAAGAAATGCGTGTGTCAGCTGCTGAAAAATACAAAAGAGGACAAACTGATGTAGCTTATCCTCGTGAAGATTTATTGAAAGATATAAAAGAAGCATTGTATGCTTCAAAATTAGTTTCTTATGCACAAGGTTTTGCCGTATTGCAAAAAGCCTCAGAAGATTATGATTGGGGTTTAGATTTAGCTTCTATAGCCAGAATGTGGCGTGCAGGTTGTATTATACGTAGTGCTTTTTTGAATGACATAGCAGCAGCTTTTGAAAAAGAGCGGCCAAAACATTTATTATTGGCTTCTTATTTTAATAAACAAATTGCAGATTCTATTGAAGGTTGGAAACAATTAGTATCGTTTACAATGCTACAAGAGTTGCCAATACCTGCTTTTTCATCAGCACTTAATTATTTTTATTCTTTAACCTCTGAATCTCTTCCTGCAAATATGATTCAAGCACAAAGAGATTATTTTGGGGCACATACTTATGAAAGAGTAGATAAAAAAAGAGGAGAGTTTTTTCATGAAAACTGGACAGGAGAAGGTGGTGATACGAAGTCGGGAACTTATAATGTATAAGGAGTATGCAAATGCAAGATAAAAACAACAAGCCATCATCTACGATGGTAATATTCGGGGCATCTGGAGATTTAACTAAACGTAAGCTGATGCCGGCTTTATATGAGTTATATAAAGAGAATCGTCTAAATGAAAAGTTTGTTATAGTAGGTGTAGGACGGAGTAGTTATTCTGACGAAGCTTATCAATTGTATCAGCAGGAGCAATTACAAAAGTTTGTTTCCACCGAAAATCAAGATGTGAAATTGATAGAATTATTTGTAACGCATCTGAGATATGTAACCATGGATCCGGCAAAAGAGGAGGACTATTTTAAGTTACTGAAAAAGCTTCAACAAATTACCGGAGATAAATCTCCTCATCAGTTACTCTTTTATTTAGCAACTCCACCCTCGTTATATGGTCAAATACCATTACATTTAAAAAAGGTGAATCTAAATCAAAAGGATGCTCGTATCATTGTTGAGAAACCTTTTGGGTATGATTTGGAATCTGCAAAAGAACTAAATAAAATATATGCTTCTGTTTTTGAAGAAGAACAGATTTATCGTATCGATCATTTCTTGGGTAAGGAAACAGCTCAAAATATTTTAGCATTTCGTTTTGCAAACTGTATTTTTGAACCCATTTGGAATAGGAATTACATAGATTATGTAGAAGTGACGGCAGTAGAAAGCTTGGGAATTGAAAAACGAGGAGGATTTTATGATGGAGTAGGAGCGCTTCGTGATATGGTGCAAAACCATTTGATTCAATTAGTTGCTTTGACTGCGATGGAACCCCCTGTGCGTTTTAATGCTGATGGTTTTCGAAATGAGGTCGTAAAAGTGTATGATTCCTTAAGGCCCTTGACTCAAGAAGATTTTGAAGAACATATTGTTAGAGGTCAGTATATTGGGGTGAATGAGAAACAAGGATATAGGCAAGAGGATAATGTGAATCCGCAGTCGCGTACGGAAACTTATATTGCCATGAAAATAGGAATAGATAATTGGCGTTGGAGTGGCGTTCCTTTTTATATTCGTACAGGGAAGGCTTTACCTACAAAAGTGACTGAGATTGTTGTTCATTTTAAAAAGACTCCTTATCAAATGTTTCATTGTTCCGAGGGGGATTGTCCTGACGCAAACAAACTGATAATACGTATTCAACCCAATGAAGGTATCTTGCTTCGTTTTGGAATGAAAATGCCCGGTACAGGTTTTAATGTCAAAGCCGTGGATATGAACTTTACCTATGATAAACTTGGAAACTTAACGATTGGAGATGCTTATGCTCGTTTATTGGAAGACTGTATTCAAGGAGATCAAACTTTATTCACAAGGAGTGACGCTGTAGAGTCTTCTTGGCAATTTTTTGATCCGATTTTGAACTATTGGAAAGAAAATGAAAAAGCACCTTTATATGGTTATCCTATAGGTACATGGGGGCCTTTGGAAAGTGAGGCCATGATGCATGAACACAGAGCAGATTGGACTAATCCGTGTAAGAATTTAATTAATACCGATCAATATTGCGAATTATGAAAATACATACTTTTGCATCTCAAGAGGAAACGGCTATTGGGATGATTGAAAAAATCATTGATTTAGCCGCTAATCATAAAGAAAGTAAATTCCATATTGCTTTTAGTGGTGGGAGTACTCCTAAATTGATGTTTGATTTGTGGGTGAAAGAGTATAAAGATAAAACCCCATGGGATAAATTATGTGTCTACTTAGTAGATGAACGTTGTGTTCCACCCGAAGATAGTGAAAGTAATTATGGAATGATGAAAATTCATTTATTAGATCATGTTCCTATTCCCCCAGATCAAATATATCGTATTCGCGGAGAGGATGATCCGGAAGAAGAAGCTAAGAGATATTCTAGATTGGTTTATGAAAAATTGCCAAAGTCGAAAGATGGATATCCTCAATTTGATTTAATTATTTTAGGTGCGGGTGATGATGGACATACTTCTTCCATATTTCCGGGACAAGAAGATCTATTGAAATCTTCTGATATCTATCTCCCTTCAATAAATCCATATACCCAACAAAAAAGAATTGCTTTGACCGGAGAACCTATGATAAATGCTTCTCAAGTCTATTTTTTAATAACCGGAACGAATAAAGCAAAGGTTGTTGCAGATATATTTGAATCGAACGAGAATGGTCCGGCTGCTTATATTGCTCATTTTTCTGTATCTACAGAAATTTTCATTGATGAAGATGCTTCAACGGAATTAGATAGAACACACGAGTAATAAACCGTGTAATTTAACCTCTTTTTATATGTTTTTAATAAAAAGAGGTTTTTTATGTCTTAAAACCTAAAGATAAATTCTTTATTTTAAAAATAAGTTTATATCTTTTAGTCATAAATAAATCTTTTTGATTTATTAAAATTAATGTTTTTTAATTTACTTGTTATAATATAAATATAATTGTAAATTTGCTTAAAGTAGTTACTATTTATATAAAGTTGCCATGAAAACACGATTGTTAAATGCATTTGGTCAGATTCGAAAGGCTCTGATAAATGTTTGGAATTTCTATCTTGAAGGATTCCGAAGTATGACTTTAGGAAAGACACTTTGGTTTATTATTCTACTAAAATTGTTTATTATGTTTTGTATTTTAAAACCCTTTTTTTTTCCTCGCTATTTAAATGAGAAGAAACTAGGAGAAACGGAAGAAGAACATGTTGCAGGTGAGTTAATTGATAGGGGGTTTTTGGATGAGAATACTATTTTGTTAATCGACACTAATAAAAAATAATACTATATGATTGCAAGCATTGACACTTCGTTAGTTGATTGGTCACGGGCGCAGTTTGCTCTAACGGCCATGTATCACTGGATTTTTGTTCCACTTACTCTTGGACTGTCTGTTGTTATGGCAGTAATGGAGACTATGTATTATAGGACTGGAGAAGAATTTTGGAAAAATACCGCAAAGTTTTGGATGAAAATTTTTGGAATAAATTTCGCTGTAGGTGTTGCTACAGGCCTTATTCTTGAGTTTGAATTTGGAACGAATTGGAGTAATTATTCTTGGTTTGTAGGAGATATTTTTGGTGCTCCTCTTGCTATAGAAGGTATTATAGCCTTTTTTATGGAGGCTACTTTTATAGCAGTTATGTTCTTTGGTTGGAATAAAGTAAGTAAGGGTTTCCATTTAGCTTCTACATGGTTGGTTTCATTAGGTGCAACAATATCAGCGTGGTGGATATTAGTTGCTAATGCCTGGATGCAGAATCCTGTAGGCATGCAATTTAATCCTGATACTGTAAGAAATGAAATGGTCGACTTTATGGCAGTTGCTTTTTCACCATCAGCAGTTAATAAGTTTTTCCATTCCATCTTATCGGGTTGGGTATTGGGAGCCATTTTCGTTGTGGGCGTAAGTTGTTGGTTTTTATTAAAGAAACGACAACGTAAGTTTGCTTTAAAAAGCATTAAAATTGCAGCTACATTTGGCATCATAGCTTCTGTTTTAATCATTTTCACAGGTCATACTTCAGGCACAAACATCGGGAAGACACAGCCAATGAAATTAGCAGCGGCTGAGGGTTTTTATGAAGGACAAGAAGGAGCAGGGTTAGTAACCATAGGAATGCTTAATCCGAAGAAGAAAACATATGATGATGGTGTAGATCCTTTTTTATTTAGATTGGAAATTCCTAAAATGCTTTCTTTCTTAGCAAATAGTAACTTTAACAGTTTTGTCCCCGGTATTGCTGATATTATTGAGGGAGGGTATGTACAGTCTGATGGAACAGTTGCTTTATCAGCTGAAGAGAAAATAGAAAGAGGAAAGAAAGCAATTACTGCATTGGCTGCTTATAGAGAGGCAGATAAAAATGGTGATGAAACAGCTAAGAGTGCAGCTTATGATAAATTGCAGGAAAATGTAGAATATTTTGGTTATGGTTATATAAATAGTGTTCATGAACTAGTCCCTAATGTTCCACTGAATTTCTACTCTTTCCGTGTTATGGTTGGTTTAGGTTTATACTTTGTTCTTTTCTTTATTGTAGTTTTATTTTTAATCTATAAAGATAAGTTGCATAAAATGAAATGGATGCATTGGGTTGCTCTGATTACGATTCCTTTAGCTTATATTGCCGGACAAGCAGGGTGGATTGTTGCTGAAGTTGGACGACAACCTTGGGCTATACAAGATATGCTTCCTGTTACAGCTGCTGTATCTAAGTTAGACGTAGGTACTGTTCAATTGACATTCTTTATTTTCTTGTTCTTATTTACACTGATGTTAATTGCTGCTATAGGAATTTCTATTCGAGAGATTAGGAAAGGACCTGACTTACCTGAACTTGAGGAGGAGAATAACTAATTCTATCATCTAAATTTTAATATTAGTATCTATGGATCAAACATATATTTTTTTACAACAGTATTGGTGGGTAATTATCGCTTTGTTAGGTGGTATATTAGTTTTCTTGCTATTTGTTCAAGGTGGTAATTCACTACTATTTGAATTAGGAAAGACTGATGAGGAGCGGAAGATGATGATAAACTCTACCGGAAGGAAATGGGAGTTTACCTTCACTACTTTAGTTACCTTTGGCGGTGCATTCTTTGCTTCTTTTCCTCTTTTCTATAGTACAAGTTTTGGTGGAGCCTATTGGTTGTGGATGATTATCTTATTCACCTTTGTGCTCCAAGCGGTAAGTTATGAGTTTCAAGACCGTGTAGGTAATTTATTAGGAAAAAAAACATATCATATTTTCTTAATTATTAATGGAATTCTAGGGCCTGTTCTTTTAGGAGGAGCTGTTGCTACTTTTTTTAATGGTTCTAACTTCATTGTAAACAAAGAGAATATGTTATCATTAGATGGATCTTCAACGGTAATTAGTCATTGGGCGAATAGTTCTCACGGATTAGATGCTTTATTAGATCCTTGGAATGTAGTTTTAGGTATTGCCGTTCTTTTCTTAGCACGGGTTTTAGGTCTCTTATATTTTAAAAACAGTATTCATCATGAGCCGTTAATTAAACGATGCAAGAAAGCGTTAATTCCAAATACTGCTATCTTTTTAGTGTTTTTTTTAGCTTTTGTTATTCGTACGATGTTGAAGGATGGGTTTGCTGTAAATCCTGAAACACAGGAAGTTTTTATGCAACCCTACAAATACTTTACTAATTTAATTGAAATGCCTGTTGTTGCAGGAGTATTCCTTATAGGGGTAGTTTTAGTATTGTATGGTATATTACGAACTATTTTCCAAACTAATTACGATAAAGGAATTTGGTTTGCCGGATCGGGAACGGTATTAACTGTTTTAGCTATATTTCTACTGGCAGGGTTAAATAATACGGCTTATTATCCTTCTAATGTGGATTTACAATATTCGTTAACCATTACGAATAGTTCTTCCAGTAAATTTACGTTGAAAACTATGGCCTATGTTTCTTTATTGGTTCCATTCGTTTTTGCTTATATTTTCTATGCATGGCGTAGTTTAAATAAGAAGAAAATAGACTTAGATGAAATTAAGACGGATGAGAATATGTATTAATTCATTTCATTTAATAAAACAGAAAAGCGATTGAGAAAACTCTCAATCGCTTTTCTGTTTTTACAAATTAAAAGTCTAACTCAAAAGTTGAAAAAGTTTTTAGCATTATTATAGCAAATATCTTCAACCATTTGTGAGATTCTCTCCATTTCAGATGCCGGTAATTCACCGTTTTCCACATCATTACCTAAGAGGTTACATAACGTTCTTCTAAAGTATTCATGTCTTGGATAAGACAAAAAAGAACGGGAATCGGTTAGCATACCTACGAATCTACTTAGTAAACCCAATAGTGATAGTGCGTTCATCTGTTTTTCCATGCCATTTTTTTGATCTAAGAACCACCAACTGGAGCCAAATTGAATTTTACCCGGAATACTTCCATCTTGGAAATTCCCAATCATAGTAGCAATGACCTCGTTAGCACTTGGATTTAAATTATATAAAATGGTTTTAGTTAATTTATCTTTAGAGTTTAATTTATCTAAGAATTTAGACATCGATGTGGCCGTATTAAATTCTCCGATAGAATCAAAACCGGTATCGGGTCCTATTTGATTAAACATTTTTGTGTTGTTATCTCTTATGGTTCCATAATGAAATTGTTGTGTCCATCCTTTTTCATAATCTAGTTCTCCAAAGAAAATTAACATTGCTGATTTAAACTTCAATATTTCTGTTTTAGTTAAATCGGTACCTGCCATAACTTTATTGAAGATGTTTTTTATTTCTTCTTCAGTATAATCTTCGGCGTAAAACTCTTCAATTCCATGATCTGATAAACGGCAACCTTGTTCTGCAAAGAAATCGTGTCGTTTTTTAATAGCGTCACGGAAATCATCAAGTGAAGATATGGTTGTGTTACTGACCTCTGCTAGTTTTTTTACATACACTCTAAAGTCTTCGGGCTTTTCAGGAGCCATAGCTTTGTCTGGTCTCCAAGTAGGAAGCATTTTTATTTCAAAGCCACTTTCACGAGTTTGAATGTGATATTCAAGTGAGTCGATAGGGTCGTCAGTGGTACAAACGACTTCTACTTTATATTTACGCATTAGATTGCGAGCAGAATACTCAGGGGTGATTAATTTTGAATTACACTCATCAAAAATCTCACGTGCAGTTTCTGGTTTCAGTATTTTATCAATGCCAAAAGCTGTCTTTAGTTCCAAGTGAGTCCAGTGATAAAGAGGATTTCTCATAGTGTAAGGAACCGTTTCTGCCCATTTCTCAAATTTTTCCCAATCTGAAGTCTCTTTTCCTGTACAATAACGTTCATCAACACCATTGGAGCGCATGGCCCTCCATTTGTAGTGATCCCCACCTAGCCAAATTTCTGTAATTGATTTAAATTGATAGTCCTCAGCTACCATTTTAGGTACAAGATGACAGTGATAATCGATAATTGGCATTTTTGCTGCATGCTTATGATACAGCTTCTGTGCTGTCTCTGT
>CAZFXK010000059.1:0-5400 GCA_964522975.1 uncultured Bacteroides sp.
GACATACTCTTTCATATTTCGGTTAATGTATATTAAAATATGCAAAAACAAAATTCTAAAAAAGAAACAAAAAATCGCAGAATAGATACATATAACGAATATTACCTATAAATAAACAGTTTTTCAATAAAATAAATCAGGCAATAAATTCAATAATTAACTTATTTTACAGATCGAAAGAAGAATACATATAAAAAAGTGGTATTGTTATTATTTATTCCTTTAATTCAAAGGCAAAAGTGAGCAATAGATCTCTGTTATTCAAGAAATAAAAGAATAGCCTATAGAACTTTGTTTAAGTCTATGACAGTTAAGAATATGTGCACTATAGAGAATAAACAAGACATCTTCCCATTAATATTTGATTTTATCCGGGCTAAATAACAGTAAATATGATAAATGGAGCTTTTATATCCTTCCAAAGTTTACTTGTTCTTCCAAAATAGAGAGATTATGCTTAATATACAGAATTATTTCCTACTTCTAATTCCTTTATGCATAACTGAAAATTAGATATATAGACTTACTCCTCTTTCTTATTTTGAATTATAAAAAATGGAATCTTATAGCCTCTTTATTTAGATACATAAAAAAAGTAACCCGGTTCAGAATAACCGGGTTACTTTCATTAAAACATAAACACTTAATTTTTAACCGTACTTAATGGTTACTTAAATAATCAGATACACTTTTATTAGTTTCTTTTATGGCTTCATCACCTTTCATCCAGTTTGCAGGACATACTTCACCATATTTTTCAACGTGAATTAAAGCATCTACCATGCGAAGAACCTCATCTACGTTGCGTCCTAAAGATAAATCGTTAATCACCTCATGACGAATAATTCCTTTTTTATCAATTAAAAACAGGCCGCGTAAAGCTACCGGATCTCCTTCACAAACTAAGTTTCCTTCTTCATCATAATCATAATCAGCTGCCAACACCCCGTATCGTTGAGCAATCGTTTTAGTAAAATCAGCCACTAAAGGATATTTCACTCCTTGAATTCCTCCTTCGCTTTTTGGAATATTCAGCCAAGCAAAATGAGAATATTCAGAATCTACTGAACATCCCACAACTACAACATCTCTTTTATCGAATTCTTCTAACTTGTCTTGAAAAGCATGAAGTTCAGTAGGACACACAAAGGTAAAGTCCATGGGATAGAAGAAGAAAACCACATATTTCTTATCTAAATACTGATCTAAAGAATAGCCTTCTATCATTTGACCTCCGTTAATTACTGCAGGTGCATCAAATCGTGGCGCTTCTTTTCCAACTAATGTACTCATAAATTTTATTTTTTATATTAATTATTTTATCCTGTATCAGCCTTAAAACATTTTTCAAGCTTATTTTGTTTTATAAATATCTTTAATGTCAATTAATTAACCACAACAAAGAACTTATCCTCTTTTTGATAACAGTTAATTTTTTTGACACAATACATCAATCCATTAACAATAAAACAAGAATATAACCTCTTACTCATTAACTTGATTATCCTATCCCTAAATAATTCACCTTTTTTGGTAACAGTAATAAATAATACCTCTGTGTAGAAATCAGTAAAATTATAAATCGCAACCCTCTATTCTTAGAAAATGAAAAACGTATTGAAACGCTTTTTAATTATGCGATTAACTTATGATTCATAGGAACTAGGCCAATTCTTTTAATAGCGTCAAAAGTAGAATATTGTCTAATATATTGAGGTTTTAACCTATAGGTATTTAATTACTTTACAGGGATTACCTACAGCCAACACATTGGCAGGGATTGATTTGGTAACCACACTCCCTGCACCAATCGTAGTGCCATCTCCAATAGTTACTCCCGGAAGGATGATACTACCTCCTCCTATCCATACGTTCTTGCCAATGGTAACTGGTGCAGTTTGAGATCTCCAGAATATGCTATTTTCAGGTAATCGTTCAGAAGGATTTGTTGGATGAAAAACGGCGTAAATATGTACTCCCGGACCAATCCCAGTAAAATCTCCAATTGTAATACGATTACAATCTAAGAACACACAGTTCATATTAATTTCAATATTACTACCTAAATGGATATTTTCTCCATAATCCACCATAAAAGGAGGAAATATAGAAATATTAATGCCTTTAGTACCAATTAGTTGATCAAGTAAATCAGACCGTTTCTGACTATCGGTAGAGCGTGTATTGTTATATTCCAGTTGAAGTTGTTTTGCTTTGTGCCATTGAGTTTGAAGTTCGGCTTCTCCATAATCGTAGAATTCTCCTGCAAGCATTTTTTCTTTTTCAGTTTTCATATACCACCAAATTTCCGGTTTTTAATCTATCTAAAGTTTGTATTAATCCATTGTGCATTAATCTTTATGAATAAATGAAGTTGCTTACAATTAACTAAATGGCATGAACAACTTCGCTGTAAATTACAATAAAATTGTAGAAGTATTACAACAAGTAAGACATAAAAATAAAATTACCAAATCAAAACACAAAGCTGGATTATTAAACCTAGGGTTGATTGTCTGTCAACTAATTTCTGAATGTAGGGATATAAATTCAGCGTATAGACCTTTAAAGTATTACCCAATCAATTCCTTTCTTTTTAGGGACATACACTCAAATGTATCACGATTACACTATTTAGGCACAAGGAGTATTTAACTCTTGAATATCAATAACACTTACTCCCTATTAAAAAAAATAAAATATCAAAAAAAGCTATTTTATATTCTTATCTTTATCTTTTAGCTATTCGTAATAAGTATAGAAATGAAAAACTTTTTGAGTCTGCTTTTAATCTGTTTCCTTATTTCATCCTGTTCTGATTCAGATAGAATTCCTGAGATAGATGATAAGGGAGAAATTGAATCTCCTGAAACAGAGATTGTAAAACTACAATTAAGAACAAAGGAGGCCAAAGGAAACATCTTCGAATTAATGGAATTTTATTTGGCGTTTGAAAAACAAACAAACCACATTATACGAATTAACGAATTGCTACGACTCTTTAGTGTGGATAATACCAGATTTAGGCCGACTAAACCTACTCAGCCATAAGTTAGGGAATGGTACAGATTTTCTCTTTCATTGGTCACACAACTTTTTTCTACCTAAAGAGTACAAAACGATTTTAGTGGGATATAAAGATGAACAAATTATTCTGACCGACACAGTTGCCGTGCATATTACTAACAATAAAGATTTCTTGGCTTACAACTGGGAAGATATAGATAAGCCCTCACGGGGGAGCATTGGATATCACAATGCTTTCACTGACTTTCATTCTTTTTCTACCTATTACTTTTTTGAAAATAACAGGCCTACTATCTTCTTGTTACGTAGAGATGAGGAAGGTATCACCTTATCAGAGAGCAACCGCATTGCTCTTATAGACCTAATGAACCAATTATATTCAAAAGCTAGATATGATTTAGAGAATCCCGACTTACTTCTAAAACAATACAACCAGTTATTCAGCTATAAAAGTGACGACGCTGAACCTTTAAGTATATGGATGACTCGAACATCCAGAATTGCCCTGCTTAAATATACGAATGAATATTATGATTATCCTTTTTATAGGGTTCAAGCAGAACCTAATTATTAATCACTTGCCTACTAGATTACATCTGCAATCACAAAGATCTCTTTAAAGATAACAAGAGCCTAAAATAAGCAAGCTCAAAAATCGACTAAGGATTGGGTTGATTTTATTTGCATCAAAAGCATACTAATGTAGCTCTAAAATCAGCGTTGAACATCTTATAATAAAGGAGAGAAAAAACGCATAATAGTTTGCAGGATTTTTCTCCACCAAGGACGTTTACGCCACTCTTCTAGTGACAGCTCAATACAGCCTTCCATATCTTCAATAAAGATTTCTTTATTCTGAGCTGCAATCTTTTCATCATACATAAATGAATTGATTTCAAAATTCAACTCTAAACTACGATAGTCCAAATTACTGGAACCAATAATTGAAAGATAATCATCGACAACCATACTTTTAGCATGGCTGAAATAATTTTGAATCTCATGTATATGTATACCTGCTTCAAGCGTAGCCTCGTAATTAGCCTGTATAGCCCAATCCATAAAAGCATAGTCAGACTTACGTGAAACCATGATCCTCACCTCGACGCCACTCAGTGAGGCGCTTTTCAAAGCACGCATCACCGACTCGGTAGGCATAAAATAGGGTGTTTGTATATAAATATACCTCTTGGCATTTTCAATTACTTTTACTACCGACAAGGCATAGTAAGGGAAACGGGAATCGGGTGCCTCAGGCACAATCTGCATGAGGTTTTGAGTCAAAATAGGGGCGAGAGGAAAATAAGGTGTTACTTCATCACTTAAATTTCCTCCTGAATTATACCAACTTTGTAAAAAATTAATTTGAAGTCCGTGTACACCTTGACCTTTAATTCTAAGATGTGCATCGCGCCAACGCAAAGTCTGACTAGTAATATTCATGCCTCCCACGTATCCGATTTCTCCATCAATAACAACAATTTTTCTGTGATTCCGATTGTTCAAGCTGCGTCTTATGCTCGATAAAGAAAGTCGGGTAAACAACTTTACCTCTACTCCACTTTTCCGCATCTCCGTATAATACCAAAAAGGAATATTAATATTTGCTATATTATCGTACACAAATCGCACCTCAACTCCTTCCTCAGCTTTACGCATTAAAATATCGCGTATTCTACGGCTTGTCTTATCTCTACGGAAAAGAAAAAATTCACAATGGATGTGATTACGCGCCTTCTTAAGATCTTCAATCAACATCTCAAGTTTCTGGCTTCCATTGGTAATAATCTCAACCTCACTACCATATAATACACGAGAATAGTTATTCCTTTCCAGTAATCTAACTAAATTTTGATAGGAAGGATTTACTTTATTAAAATAGCAGTCAGAGCTTTGTAAATAAGATTTTACTTCGGATGGAAGTTTAGGTATAAATTCTTGGTAAAACCTCTCCCTATCCCTCTCTGAAGTCCCCATCCGTCGCCTGTCAAATCCAAAAATAAAATATAAAATGATCCCCAAAACAGGAAGAAACATAATTAAAACAAGCCAGGCTATTGCTTTACTAGGATTGTAATTCGATCTATCTGTCAGTATTATAATCAAGGTCGTAACCAATAATAACAGATAACAAACGGATATGACCCAAGTAATTACTTCCATCTTTGGTATTTATTTTATGATGTTAACTAAATTCTATAATAGAACAAAACTACTAAATGATACCTATTTTATTAACTATTACCCAACTCTTTTGTTCTACCTTAAAAAAGCACTCATTTTATAGATCTGGGTCCAACCAACTCTCGATCTGGGTTAAAAGCCTTGTTGGTCTGGGTTAAACCACTCTTCGGTCTGGGACCTATTTTTTAC
>CAZFXK010000059.1:5500-15866 GCA_964522975.1 uncultured Bacteroides sp.
AGGGTAAATAGGCTATTCCAAATAAATAAAAAGTGTCTGAATAAGAAGAATATTATTTATATCTTTCACGGCAATACATTCAGAACAGGTGGTGCGGGGGGAGGGATGTATTTATGAAACTCAATCAATATATCATTCAAGAGTTTGTTTTTGCTTAAATGTAATGAAAAATCAATATAAATGAGCTATAACAAAAGAAAAATTAAATGGTGTCATTCATTTATAATTCAAATGTTCAATAATTAAAGATTCCTCTTAATATTTTCCTATTAACAACAAAAAAAGAGGAAACAAATACTGTAACCTCTTAATCTATAATACTTACCATCTTGAGCGGTAGACGGGAGTCGAACCCGCGACCCTCAGCTTGGGAAGCTGATGCTCTACCACTGAGCTACTACCGCAACAATACTTATATACATTAACGAATTTCTTTCTTACAAAGTTAGTTATTGTTTTTAATATCAAAATTAATTTTTGAGAAAATATTAGAACAAACATTATTTTTATTGCCAATATTCTGTTTAGTGAAATTATTGCTTATTTTTATCTTTTACAGAATTTAAAAGCAATTCATATGAAGTTTTATTTTATCAGACATACTTCGGTTGATGTTCCTAAAGGAGTAATTTATGGTCAAACAGATGTTCCTTTAAGAGATAGCTTCGAAGAAGAGGCTACAATTGTATCCTCTAAGATTCAACATGTTGATTTTGATGCGGTTTTTGTCAGCCCTCTAACACGTTGTGTCCGTTTAGCCGATTTTTGTGGATACGGAGATGCTATTCGTGACAAACGCATCATGGAGCTCAACATGGGAGATTGGGAAATGAGAAGATTAGGAATGCCAAACGATTTCCGTGAGATACAGAAAAGATTTAATCTACTTACCACACAACCCCCTAATGGAGAATCTTTCGGCATGCTTTATGAGAGAGTGAGTAATTTCATTGATGAAGTGAAGCAACTCAAACATGATATTGTTGGAGTCTTTGCCCATGGAGGTGTATTGGCTTCTGCACAGGTATATAATGGTCTAATTCAACCCCATAACATATTAGATGGACTTACTCCTTATGGAGGAATTGTTCAGATAGAGGTATGACCGATTGCATTATTTCCGGAAAACCAAGCACTTCTTCTATGGATAGAGCCGACAAGGTTTTACCTGTAGCTGTATGTAACACATAATTGTTTTCAGCTGCTGTAATAAAAGCATTCGATTTAACTTCTTCATTGCTTAAAATTCCTTTTCGAAGAAGAGCTTTTTGTAACATAACATAAGAAGTTCCTCTCCCCTTTAATTTTATGCCCCAATAAATTGGATGTTTCACTTTGAATAAACCTGTTTTATAGTCAAAAATCATGCCCTTTCCATTCATAAACTCACTTAACTGATGATTTAAAGATAAATCCTCCGGTGTTCCAATGACAATTTCTGCAGAACTCATTAAAGCCATTTTGTCACATACTTGCATTGCTAAATCCAAATCATGAGTAGAAAATAGAATTGTCTTTTGCCTTTCTTGTGTTAATTGGTATAGCAACTGCATCAATTCTATTTTACTGGGATAATCTAAAAAAGAAGTGGGCTCATCCAATAGAATAATAGGAGTTTGCTGAGCTAAAGCTTTTGCAATCATCACCTTTTGTTTCTCTCCATCACTTAAGGTTTCAAATTTACGAGCACCTAAAGCCACAATACCCACCATTTCTAAAGCCTCATCTATCACTTTTTCATCTTTTTGCGATAGACTTCCCCAATAATTTGTATAAGGGTTTCGTCCCATGGCTACCATCTCTTTTACTGAGATATTATAAATTGAAGGACGTTCGGTTAAAACAACACTTAATAAAGTAGCTAATCTCTCCTTTTTAATCTCTTGAAGATTTTCTCCATAAAATGTAATATCCCCCTCATATATGGGTTGGAGCCTGCTTAGAGTGCGCAACAAGGTGGATTTCCCCACCCCATTGGGCCCAATCAAAGAAGTGAGTTCTCCTGCATAAACAGAAGCATTAATCTGATGTGCCACTTCAGAGAAGGTACCTTTGTCTTCATATCCAATGGTTAATGATTCAATCTTTATGGCAGGCTCTTTCATAAAACAGTTTTTTGATAATTAAAATACAAATATGCTAATATAATTGTATTTTTGTGCTGTGGAAACTAATTTACAGACAAATATACCAACTAATAGGGATTGTAAAGAGTCTTTTTATCTTGTTTCTTTGCACTAAAGATTATGACTATGAATAAAATTGAAAAATATGCAGCAACTCATCGAATGATAGATCTTATTGGAGATAATTATTCCTTTCTACATGTAATGAACCGCTTTGGTTTATCGCTTGGCTTTGGCAGCAAAACCATAAAAGCAGTTTGTGAAGAAAACAATGTGGATTGTAACACTTTTTTAACCGTCATCAACTTCATAGCCGGAGGATCGTGCCGAATTCATGATACAGTAGATTTATCTATTCCTACACTTATAGATTATTTAAAAAACTCTCATACCTATTTTTTGGATTTTGCTTTACCAAGAATCCGAGAACGTCTGATAGAAGCTACTTCCGGAGATGAGAAAAGTGAAATAGATTTTTTAATCATTCAGTTTTTTGATAATTACATGCAAGAAGTACATAAGCATATGACTTATGAAGATGACACTGTTTTTAAATATGTTGAGAATTTACTAGAAGGAAACATATTAGATAATTACACCATCACTACCTATTCCAAACATCATGATTTAGTGAATGAAAGATTGAGAGAACTAAAAAACATCATCTTAAAATATCGAACATCAAAAAGCAATAACAGCTTGATGTTTGCAGCTTTATTTGACATCTACAGTTGTGATGCTGAACTTGAAGCACACTGTAAAGTGGAAGATTATATTTTTACACCTGCTATATTAGAATTAGAAAAAAAGATCAAAGAGAATGAAAAATAAACAGACCCTACACGTAGCTATAGCCGAGAGTTCTGTAATCATTCGGGGAGGTCTATCGACTGCACTTAAACAACTACCTAACATAAAACTACAAATTGTGGAGCTCGCTACACCTCAAGCTTTGAATTTGTGTTTAAACACGCAATCCTTAGATATTCTTTTTATTAACCCGCACTTTGATTCTTTCTTTGACATTGAAGCATTTAAGGAAAGACACAAACAGAAAAAGATTCATATCATTGCGATACAAGCCTCTTTCTTTAACAATAACATTATAAACAAATATGATGAGACCATCTCCATTTTTGATGATCTCAATCAACTGGCAAACACAATTGATAAATTAAAAAACATTCTTCCTCAAGAGGAGTTAGATGATACGTTAAGCGATAGAGAAAAAGAAATTTTGATTTGTATTGTACGAGGTATGACCAATAAAGAGGTTGCTGATTATTTAACGATTTCAATTCATACTGTAATTACGCATCGTAAAAACATCACAACAAAACTACAAATACATAGTGTTTCTGGTTTAACGATTTATGCCATAGTTAACAAGTTGATATCCATAGATGAAATCAATTAACATAAAGTAGAATCCAGAATCAAATATCCTTCAAAAGAGATTATAAAACTCAGATAAATAGAAATTCATTTATCTGAGTTTGCTATTTATTTCAGGGGAGTTAAACGTACCAGGAAATTAAAGTAATCGCCTATGACTAAAGGCTCCACCATGAATTGATGATAATCGGCAGCTTTTTCAAGTGTTTCAAGATCCAGATAAAGCCAAGTATAAGGATCACCTTTCACATCTCCATATTGCAATGTAAACTCAATCTCTCCAAAGTAATGATTATCTTCTTCAGTAAAAAGAAGACTTCCATCCTCTTGCTCATAGAGATAACTTAAATCACTGGAATCCATTAATATTGAACCATTAGGAGCCAATAACTCCCTTGCACGATCAAAAAAACGAGGTAAATTCTCTAAGGTTTCAATAATGCCCGACCCATTCATCAACATTAGTATGGTGTCATATTTTCCTTGCAAAGAGGCATCAAAAAAATTGAGTTGTTTTACAGAGTTTATTCCTCGATTACGCATAACTTCAACTGATAGTTCTGAGATATCAATGGCATCTACCTCTTTTTTTCCCATCTCATACAAAGCCAAGGTATGGCAACCACTCCCTGCTCCAACATCTAAAATTTGACCCTCGGCTAATGTTAATGCCTTCTGTTCAACCGGAGGCATATCGTCGAACGTTCTAAAAAGGTGATTAATTGGAAATTCATCTTCTTCAAATTGTGGAGAAAAAATACGCAGAATCTGAGTCTGTCTATTTTGGTAAAAATCTCTAATGGCATGCCCCATAGGATCTTTATCAGGAGTTAACAATGTTTTATTCATAATTATAAAGACCCCTTAATTCAATGTCATCCATTGAATTAAGGGTAGTTTAACTAGAATTTATTCTTATTTTCTTTCTAAAGGCAATATCTCAATCCAATACTTATCAGGATCATTTATAAAATAAAGTCCCATATCATGGTTTTCATAACAAATACATCCCATCTCACGATGGAACTCTCTTAACTTATCATAATCTCCCGGCACTCTCATACAAAGATGAAACTCACTTTCACCCAAATCATAAGGTTCGGGATGATCCCTTAACCAAGTTAATTCCAATAAGAAACTGGTGGAATCATCGGTTAGATAGACTAAAATAAAAGAACCGTCTTTAGCCTCTTTTCGATGATGTTCTTTTAAGCCTAACGCTTTATCATAAAACTCAATACTTTTATTTAAGTCAGTAACATTAAAATTAAAATGATCAAAACGTGCTTGAATAGGTTGTTTCATATAATCTCTCAATTTAGTAAATCATTTAAACCTCTTATTTAACCCAAACATTGGTTATTTCACCAATATACATTTTATGCAGCTGCTTGCCAATCCACTCTTCTTTTACTTTTTCATCTACTAAAGCTTCAGGAGTAAGCGTTTGAGAAACCATTTTTTTACATTCTATGATTAACCAAGCTTCAGCAAAAGCCTTAGCTCCATTAGGCGTTGTTATTGGCGTTAATCCGGTAGCTTTCACTTTATCAGTATCTTTACCCGAATTACTGCCACAATATTTTAATTGCTCTCTATAAGCTTCAGTATAAAAAGAAAGCGTGTAATAATCTCCTTTTTCCATATATTGATAAGTATAACGGGTAGGATAAATGAAACAAGTAGCAGTAGGTCGCTCATAAAGACGTCCCAAGCCACCCCAACTGGCTGTCATCATATTAAATTGACTATCATTTCCTGCTGTGATTAACATCCAATCCATTTCCAGCATTTTAATGATGTTTCCGGGAATTTTATGAGGATCTACAGCCGAGAATCCATTCAATCCCTTCATCTCCGATTTTGTTTCAGCCTGTAAAGCAATCATTGGCGTAGAAGATGCTGTAGTTACTGCCGGTGTTTGTACTATGACCTGTGTATCAGACTTAGGCTCAACTTGTACAACTGGTGCAGTTGTTACAGCAGGAGTTTGAGCAACTACAGGGGTTGATTGCCCTAAAGCCAATGCAGCATCATCAAAGAATTTCTGTACATAATCCACGGTATGTGTACGAAATTTAGCTAATCCACGATTTAGTTTGGTCTTCTTCTTATTCAGCGCATATTCATCTGTAATCCACTCTTCAGCCGGATAAACCTCCTCTTCATAATCGAACTTCAACCGCTCAATTGACACCTGACAACGTTCATTATCGCAGTCGGCTACCACATAGTATTCTAATAAAGAACGATCTAATGAAAGAAAAGAAGAACGGAACACCAAATATTCATAACCTAAGCCGGCAATCTGGCCTTTCTCTTTATCTGAATATAATATACGGCTATTCTCTTCACCTTGAGCCAAGCGTTTCTCCATCCAATTCAACATTCTATTAAAAATTTCATCTTTAGATACCCCTTGAACCGTAAACTCCCTTGTAAAGACTACTTTCCCGTCTACCAACGGAACAGCTCCTTCAAGATATTTTCTGTCATCAGCTTGGATATTCAATGAAAGTGTTGTCATAAAAACAAACAACAGCAAAGTCTTTAATGATTTCATATTTTATCAAATTTTAAATTGTATTCCTTTATGTGTTATGCTTAAAAAATGGACACCTTTTTTTTCGGCTGTTTCCCGGAACGCACTGGCCGCATCATATTGATTACCAAAATGCATAGGCACAAAGGTTTTAACAGAGATGGCATCAAGAAACTGTTTTGCTCCACGATCATAATCCGTACCCATTCTATTATCCACAGGAAACATAACCAAATCAATAGCAGAAACCTCTTTCTTTAAATCGGCCAACTCTTTTAAGTATCCAAGTTCGGCCTCTTTACTCTCTTCAATCGAGGATTCATCACTCCAATGCCAATTATTTAGATCTCCTGCGTGAAAGATTTTTTTACCCTCTAAAAAAACCAAAAAAGAGACTCCGGAATCGGTTGAACCAAATGCTTTTACAGACAAAAGGGAATTGTTAAACCCTTCTCCTTTTTCCAAAAATAGAGCATCTTCCCTTAAGGCCAAGTTTTCTTCTAAAATATCTTTTCCAAAAATATAAGTTATTTCAGGCTGGTGCTTCTTCCATTCCAAAATCTCAGGATTAAAATGATCTTTATGACTGTGAGAAGCGAATACATATAACGGTTTTTTCCTCTCTAAAATATGTTGCTGAACAAACCCCTTGTTGTATGCCGGAGTTTCAACATCTTTCCAAAAATCAAAAATTAAAGTACAATTCTCACACTCAAGGGAAAAAGCACTATGGAATATATAGGTTAATAGCATGAAGCAATTTTATTAAATCCTTTACAATAATACATAAAATAGTAAGTGACTCAAAAGGAAACCTCATTAAAATTTAAGGAGCTAAACGATTTATCTCCCATTCTTCATCATTCTTTAATTCATACAAAAAGCGATCATGTAATCGACTAGGCCTACCCTGCCAAAACTCAAAACGGGATGGTACAACACCATACCCACCCCAGAAATCCGGTCGTTCTACCTCTTTAGTAATCCAAAGCGAGGCCTCTTTCATAAACCTTCTTAACAAATAAATACGGCTTGGAATAGGCTGACTTTGAGGAGATATCCTGGCTCCTACTCTACTACGATAAGGACGCTTGCTAAAATACGCATCAGAAACTTCTGCCGGGAGTTTATGAACAATCCCCTCAACATGAACCTGACGCTCCATTTCATGCCACAAAAAGGTAAGCGATATATGTGGATTATGTTCTAAATGGGTTCCTTTACGGCTGTTATAATTTGAATAGAATACAAACTCATTGTTTTCCACTCCTTTTAGCAATACGGTTCGAGAAGAGGGAGTTCCTTCAGGTGATACCGTACCAACCAACATGGCAGTAGGCTCATTCGCATTGGTTTTTATGGCTTGATGAAGCCATTCTTCAAAAAGAGTAAAAGGATTAGCCGGCATTGCTTCTCGTCTTAATGCTCCTTTAACGTAATCTTTACGAATTGCTTGAAGATCTTCTTTCATTTTTATTTATGTTCGACAGGTAATTTTACTTCATTAATCAACTTGTTCTTTTCACTAAAAGCTTGAATATTTTGTAAGGTAGTATCGGCAATATTACCCAATGCCTCTTGCGTAAAGAAGGCTTGATGTGAGGTAACAATTACATTATTAAAAGAAAGTAACCGAGCCAAAACATCATCATCAATAATACTTTCTGATCGGTCCTCATAGAAATAATCAGCTTCTTCTTCATAAACATCAAGACCTGCCCAACCCACCTTCTTGACTTTCAAGGCATCAATTAAAGCATTTGTATGTATCAACTGCCCCCTGCCTGTATTAATGATCATAACTCCATCTTTCATTTTACTTATGGAGTAATCATTAATTAAATATTTTGTTTCTTCTGTTAAGGGACAATGTAAAGAAATGATGTCAGAACTATGGTAAAGTTCATCGAGTGTAGTATAAACCATATTATGCTCTCGCGCAAAATTATAATCCGGATAAGGATCATAAGCTAGAATATTCATACCAAAACCTCTCAAAATTTGAATCAAAATTTTTGCTATTTTTCCGGTTCCTATAATCCCAACAGTCTTTTTATGCATATCAAAACCCAACAGTCCATTCAGCGAAAAATTACCATCTCTTGTTCGCCAAGTAGCTCTTGGAATACGGCGGTTCAAAGCTAACATCAAGGCAACTGTATGTTCAGCAACAGCGTAGGGAGAATAAGCAGGAACACGAACCACAGGCAGACCATAATCAGAGGCGGCTTTCAAATCTACATTATTATACCCGGCACAACGTAAAGCTAAAAGTTTTACTCCATTCGCTCTTAAAGTTTTAATGATTTCTCTATCGGCAATATCGTTCACAAAAATGCATACAGCATCAGCATCTTTTGTTAAAACAATATTGTCTTTACTCAAATTACCCGTAAAAAACTTCAAGTCAAAGTCATAATCCTTATTTTTTTCATTAAATGAATTTACATCATAAGGTTTTGTTCCAAAAAAAGTAATCCGAAATGCCATTATATTTAAGTTTTTTAGTGTTTTACTATACGTAGTAACAATGGTTCTAATTTTATTGTTCTTTACAATTTAAGATATCCTTTGCAAAATAGTTTTACTTGAAACCATTATACAAAACAATCCTTTTAGTTAAAAAGAAAAAGTTTTTTCATAATCCCACTCTAATATACTAATTTATAATATCTTTGCGGTTTCACTTTTTAAATGATTGCATAATGAGAAAACTAATCTTCAGTATTGTTCTATTTTCAACTGTTTCTATTTCAACTTTTGCAGGAGGATTATTGACCAATACAAATCAACACATTTTATTTTTAAGAAATATTGCTAGAGGAGCATCCACTGAAATAGATGCAGCATATTCCAATCCTGCCGGGTTGGCGTTCTTAGATCGAAACGGTTTCCATCTATCACTCAATGGACAGAGTGCATTTCAAACTCGTACCATACATTCCACTTTCAAACCTTTTATGGGTTTTGGCGGAGAAGAGACAAAAGTATTTAAGGGAGAAGCTTCAGCCCCTTTGGTTCCCAGTCTTTTTGGGGCATATAAAACTGACAAATGGGTTTTTTCCGGTCATTTTGCTGTTGGTGGTGGAGGTGGTAAAGCTACATTCAATGAAGGCTTGGCCTCTTTTGAATCACAAATAGCTATGATTCCTTTTATGTTAAATGAAAAATTTCCAGGAACTAATCAATATAGTGTAAATAGCTATATGAAAGGATCTCAAATCATTTATGGTTTACAACTTGGAGCAACTTATAGAGCAACGAAACATCTTTCTGCTTACATAGGGGTACGTGTTAACTACGTAAGTAATAACTATACCGGCTATTTAAGAGACATAAAGGCAAATATCAAAGGGGGATCACTGATTAATGTAAGTGAATTCTTCAACGATTTATCAAAGATTTTAATTACTCAAGCTGAGGTAGCTGCTCAAGCAGGAGATACAGAAAAATCTGAAGCGTTATTACTACAATCAAAAGAGGCATTAGGCACAGCCGAATTAGCCAAAGACAAGGAGTTAAATGTAGATCAAACCGGTTGGGGTGCTACTCCTATCCTTGGAGTCCATTTCAATTATGGAAAATGGAATGTAGGCGTTAAATATGAGCTGAATACGAAATTAAATATAGAAAACAAAACAAAAATCAACACGTCGGGAGTTGCCGACTATGATCAAGGAATCAATACACCACATGATATTCCAAGCTTACTTTCCATTGGTGCTTCTTATCAAATCATACCTAGTTTAAAGGCTTCTATTGGTTATCACCACTTTTTCGATAAGAGTTCCAAAATGGCTAATGGTAAAGAGGACCACATCAAGAATGGAACAAATGAATATTTAGGAGGCATAGAGTGGAATGTGTTAGATTGGGCTCAATTGAGTGCCGGTATACAACGCACCCGATATAGTTTAAGCAACGACTTCCAAAGTGACATCAGCTTTTCTATAAGTTCTTTTTCATACGGAGTTGGAGCAGGATTCAAAATCAGTCCGAATATGAAAATTAACATAGCCTATTTTTGGACCAATTATGAAGATTATACCAAAAGCGTGGCTAATTACAATGGAACCGGAATGCCTGGAATGGATAAGTTTACACGTACCAATAAAGTATTTGGCATAGGAGCCGATTATGTTTTTTAAGACTCGTTCCATACCTTTTTAAAAAGGATATTCTTCGATAAAAAAGATCAAAACAAGTGAAAGGTTTTGGTCTTTTTTTATTGAACCTGCCTCTATACAATCTGCATTTTAAGAGGTAAATACGCAATAACAAGAATTATCTGGTCCGGTCTGGG
>CAZFXK010000060.1:0-15793 GCA_964522975.1 uncultured Bacteroides sp.
CAGATGCTATCAGACCCAAACATAAACCTCATATCCATTTGCACCCCATCAGGCCTCCACCCCGAGCACGGCATCATGGCCGCCAAAACCGGCAAACACGTGCTCACCGAAAAACCCATGGCCTGCAGACTGGCAGAAGCAGATGAACTAATAAAAGCATGTGATGATGCCGGAGTAAAACTATTTGTAGTTCTCCAGAATCGCCTCAATCCCAGCATACAGCTGGTCAGAAGAGCCTTCGAAGAAGGCCGCTTCGGCCAAATATACATGATAACCTCTAACGTCTTCTGGACCCGCCCCCAGGACTACTACGACATGGGCCCCTGGCGTGGCACCTGGGCACTGGATGGCGGCGCCTTCATGAACCAGGCCTCCCACTATGTGGACATGGTCCAATGGTTCGGCGGTCCAATAAATGAAGTGAAGTCTATAACAGCGACATTAGCCCGTAACATAGAAACCGAAGATACCGGCGTAGCCATTATCCGCTTCCAAAACGGAGCTATTGGCAGCATCAACGTAACTATGCTAACCTACCCCAAAAATTTGGAAGGTTCAATCACCATCCTTGGTGAAAAAGGTACAGTAAGAATAACCGGAACCTCCATGAACAAAATCGAATATTGGGAATTTGCAGATAAACAGCCCTATGATGAAGAAATAGAACAATACAATACAAATCCTATCTCCGTTTATGGCTTTGGTCACAGCGGATATTATCGTAATGTAATTGACTGTTTACAAGCTAATGCTGAATCAGCTAGTGACGGTTCAGAAGGCAGAAAATCGCTCTTTTTATTAGAGCAAATCTATAAGGACAAATAGGATAAGATGGAAAGGAAGGAAAGGGACTAGGTGTTAGTAAAAGTGAGTTTAATTCGTTATCCCCCTCACCCCTAACTCCTTACTCTTACTATTAATGATAGATAAACTTCGAGCAACCTTGGCAAGCAAACTGCCACCGGGTAGCTTCGTCAGAAATGTTGTAACCTTAATGACCGGTACTACCTTTGCTCAGGCGTTAGGAATATTAGCGGCACCACTATTAACACGTTTATATACACCTGAGGATTTTGGAGTATATGGTATTTATATGGCATTGGTCGGTGCTTTGGCTATATGTGCAGGTGGTGCCTATGACCAGGCGATTGTTATAGCTGATCAGGATGATGATGCTGTAAATATTATGGTTCTGACTCTATCAATCAGCCTTATATATAGCCTGATTATTCTATTTGTATTCAATATATTTAGTTATCAAATATCAACAATCCTTAATATATTAAATTTCGAAAAATGGCTATGGATGGTTGCGGTTGGGGTTTTTATTACTGTATTATTCCAAATTGCAACTTATTGGAGTATCCGAATAGGTCAGTTCCCAAGGTTAGCAGTACGACAGGTTACCCAAAGTACACTAACTGTAGGAACACAGTTATATTTTGGGTATTTCTTTAGTGGAGGTTTTTTGGGTTTATTCTTGTCATCATTATTAGGACAGCTAGTTGCAACAGGCCAATTATTAATAAAGATGATTAAGGAAGACCTAGTCTTATTATATAAGCATATAAAGATAACTAATATGCGGCGTGTAGCAAGACGTTATAAGCGTTTCCCACTGTATCTTGTCCCTGCTGGATTACTTAATAACCTCGCATCAACTATACCATTATTTTTGCTTGGTTATTGTTTTAGTCCTCACATAGTTGGTTTCTTTGTATTGAGTAACAGGATTCTAGTAATTCCAATCCAGCTTATAGGAAATTCAATTTCTCAGGTGTTCTATCCTAAAGCAAATACTGCTTATCTAAATGGTCAACTTAATGAAACGACACTTAATATGCTTGTTTATCTTATACACTTAGGATTAGTCCCCTTTTTCTTATTTATTCTTGTTGCTCCCGAGTTATTTGGATTAATTTTTGGTTCTGAGTGGGATATAGCAGGTAAGTATTGCGTTTGGTTAGGTATATTTGCTTGTTTTAGGTTTATATCTTCGCCACTTTCAAGTATATTTATTATTCTTGGAAAGCAAAATATCACTCTGATTTTTGACTTGTGTTCATTAACGTTACGAATTCTTAGTATATATATAGGAAGTTTATTAAATAACGATATGCTGGCAATTGTGCTTTACGGTTTAACAGGTGCAATTATGTATCTAATGGCAATTTATTTAATTATTATTCTTTCAGACATAAGAATAAAAGATGTCTTTTGCCTTACAAAAATAGAAATCCAATTAGGACTGCTTTTAATATTGTTATTATTTGCAAAAAACATCTTTTCATGTAGTTGCACTTTTTCAATAGTTGCAAGCATATCAATTGGTTTAATATATGTTTTTTATAAGATTTCTAAAAACAATTTATTTGAGGGGGGTAACTATGGCAAAGATTAGTCTTTATGAATGCGAGGATTATTTAAATGGTATTTCGTTTGATTCGGGATTGAAAGTTGAAATTCCTCATACTAAATTAATGTATAGGATTGAGTTATTGGAATCCTTAACAAAGGGATTAAAAGTAATTCATTTGGGGTGTGCCGACCATCTCCCTCTAATTCAAGAAAAAATAAGAAACAATATCTGGTTGCATGCACGAATAGTAAGAAGCAGTAAGAAGTGTTTAGGAGTTGATATAAACAAGGAAGCTGTAAAATATGTGAAACGGGAATTAGGTTATAAGGATGTATATTGTGCAGATCTTTCAAGTCAACCCTTAGCTGAAATAAGAGAAGACTCATGGGACTTGTTGATTATGGGAGAGATTATTGAGCATGTTCCTTCACCATATAGTTTTATTAATAAATTGATAAACAATTTAGAGGGAAGAGTAAAACATCTGATTATAACCGTACCAAATGCATTTGCATTAGAAAACACAAAATTTATTAGGAATAATATAGAATTTATAAACAGTGACCACTATTTTTGGTTTACACCCTATACGATATCTAGAATTCTTGAGAATGCTGGATGTGAAATAGAAAAAATATATATGTGTGAATCAGCACGTCCTAGTCGACGCGCTCGTGTAAGACATTATTTATATTACCGAAAAATACTAAACCATTCATTACTTAGAAATACAATTGTAGTGTTAGCTAGAATAAAGGAAGCCGACTCTATAGAGGTTATACAACAATGAAAATACTATATTATTTTACAGCTTCGTATCCATTCGGAATAGGAGAGGTTTGGAAATACAATGAACTTACTTACTTAAAAGATTATTTTGATAAGATAGTTGTTATTCCGAACTCTTATGGAGGCAATAAGATAGCGAAACCTGTTCCTTCTAAAATCGAAATACAAGAACCAATAATACCTTATTTTGGAAAAGTTAAATTTAAATATTTAGATTTACCACGTTTGAAACTGTTATTCCAGGCAATAGTATGTAAATCTCCAGTTACAGCACATTTGCACGATTTTAGGGAAAATAGAGTTTGGACTAAAAGAAACTGGATACAAAGATGGTTAACTGATTTGTTGTTAACCAGATATTATTATGGAGAGTTAACTAAACGTGGAGTAATTAATACAAATGCTGTTTTTTATTTCTTTTGGGGAAGTGGTACAGCTAGTATAGTACCATATATTAAAAACAGGAATATCAGAACGATTATAAAGTATCATGGAGCTGATTTGTACAAAGAGAGAAGTAATGGTTATCTACCAATTCGTAATGCTCAGTATGATTCTGTTGATGCAGCATTATTTATATCTAAGAACGGATTAGACTACGCAACCCGGTACTATCCAGACAATAAAAACAAAATGCATTTATTTCGCCTGGGGGTTTTTCATAAGGGATTTTCTATCCCGAGTATGGATGGGATTCTAAGAGTGGTATCTTGTTCTTTTTTAGTTCCAGTTAAACGAGTTGAATTAATTGTAGAAGCATTATCCTTATGTAATGACAATATAGAATGGACCCATATAGGCGGGGGACCTGGATTGGAGCAAATACAAGAAAAGGTAGCCAATCTTCCAGGTAATGTTAAAGCACATATTGTTGGTACAGTTTCGCCAAATAAAGTAATGGATTTCTATATTGACAAAGCAGTTGATCTTTTTCTTAATGTAAGTTCATCTGAGGGTATCCCAGTATCCATTATGGAAGCTATTTCTGCTGGTATACCTGTTTTTGCTACTAATGTAGGGGGAACTTCGGAAATAGTCAGTGATAAAATGGGGAAATTATTAAGTTCTAATATCTCTCCAGAAGAATTAGCACAAAAATTAAACGAATTTGTTAGGTTGCCATATGGGAAAAAACTAGAATTAAGAAATAATGCTTTTGATTGCTTTAACACTCTTTATAATGGCGAAAAAAACCTGAGGGTTGTTGCCGAATTTATAGGTAGTATATAACTAAATGAATGTTACATGAAAATTATGGAAGGGAATCTTTATGAGAATATTAGTTACAGGTGGATGCGGTTTTATTGGTTCGCATTTAGTTGATAGACTTATAAAAGATGGCTACGAGGTTTTTATCATTGACAATTTATCTACTGGATCTAGGAAAAATCTAAATTCAGATGCAGTATTTTATTACTTGGATATTAGGTCGGCTAACCTAATATCGGTTTTTGAAAAGATTCGCCCCGATATTGTATTTCATCTAGCTGCCCAAGTTAGTGTACCTTTGTCATTAGATGATCCTAACCTGGATGCAGAAGTTAACATTTTAGGTACTATAAAGCTATTAGAAGCATGTAACAAAGCTAAAGTAAAAAGAATAGTTTTTTCATCATCGGCAGCAGTATATGGATTACCCATTACATTACCAATTAATGAAAACCATTCGCTTTTACCTGTCTCGCCATATGGAATCAGCAAAATGACTGCAGAATTTTATATACAACTCAACCAACAGATTTCGGGAATGGAATATCAGATTTTAAGATATGCTAATGTTTATGGTCCTCGCCAAGGTTCAAAAGGCGAAGGCGGAGTAATATCTATTTTTAATCAACAACTTAGAAAGAAGCAATCTATAGAAATATTCGGTTCGGGAAATCAGACAAGGGATTTCATTTATGTGAGTGATGTAGTAGATGCGAATTTAGCTGCTATAACAAGTCGGGCGAATATTATAGTAAATATTAGTACGGGAATTGGAACATCATTAAATCAAATTGTTCGTTGTATTAAAACAGTTTACATAAATAATGTGGATATATTGTACACTTCAGAACGTTCAGGAGATATTGATCATAGTGTACTTGACAATGAGAGAGCAAAAAGGTGTTTACGATGGGAAGCTCATTATGATATTATTGCCGGATTAAAAGAAACTCTATACTAAAAGGAGGGCATTTTGGATGGATGAACATCAAATTTGTAAAAAATGTATTATGGATACATCAGACCCTTACATAAAGTTTGATGAACAAGGAATATGTAACCACTGCAGAACATATGAACAGAGCATAAAACGAGGACTCGTTACCGGAGAAACTGGTAAGCGAGAATTAGCCAAGATTATAACTAAGATAAAAGAGGATGGCAAAGGAAACGAACATGATTGTTTAATTGGCCTTAGCGGTGGAGTGGATAGTACTTATGTTGCTTATAAACTTATTGAATTTGGATTAAAGCCATTAGTATTACATCTTGACAACGAATGGGATTCCGAAGTTGCTAAGCAAAACATAGAGAAAACCGTTTCCAAGCTTGATCTTCATATAGAACATTATCGAGTTGATTGGACAGAATTTAAAGACTTACAGTTAGCATTTCTAAAAGCATCTGTTCCCGATCTAGAAATACCAACTGATCATGCGATTGTATCATTATTCTATAAAGCGGCCAAAGAACGGGGGATAAAATATTTCATTAGCGGTTCAAACCTGGCAACAGAATCACACCTACCTGCTGCATGGTCTACTGGACATCGTGATTGGAAATATATAAAAAGTATTCATAAAATGTATGGTACAGTTCCATTAAAAAGTTACCCCCACCATACAGTAGCGGATCTGGGATACTATAAACTAATATTGCGTTTGAATACCATAAACATTTTAAATTACATGGACTATAACAAAGAAGAGGCCATCGAAACACTAGAGAAAGAGTTGGGTTGGCAGCAGTATGGAGGCAAACACTACGAATCTATATATACGAGATTTATTCAAGGTTATATTTTGCCTACAAAATTCGGATATGATAAAAGAAGGCAACATTTATCAACATTGATATGCTCAGGACAGATTGACCGAAATGCGGCCTTAGCTGAAATGGAGAAAAATCCATATCCATCTGAGGAATTATTAGAGACTGATATTAAAGTCTTTAAGGATAAGTTGGGATTAAATGATCAGGAATATACCAGGCTATTATCATTACCTAACAAAAGCTTTTGGGATTATCCTTCTTACGAAAAGTCGTGGGCGTTTCGAACTGGAAGAGCGTTGTATTTAAGGTTAAAGTAAACAGCGACGCGATATTACGGTATAGCATTGCGATTGGGGAGCATGGTTTGATATGAGAATCTTGTACGTGACTCCATTATGGAGCGGATTTGGAGATATATTGTTAGATGGAGCAGTAAATGCTAAAGGAATGCCTGCTTTTATAAATCCATTAAGAAGACTAATTGAACAGGGACATCAAGTTGATTTTATAATTGCTACTAAAACACAAATTGATGAGAACGACCTAAACATAAACGTAGATTGGCTTAAGAATTCTAAATTCTATTTTACTGATTGGGATCTATCCTTAACCGGACGACTGAAATCACCGTATCCATTATATAAAATAATTCAAAGGTTATTAAAAGAACAAAAATACGAATTTGTTTATGGACATGGTAGTGTAGGTGCAATTGCTAATATAGTTGCAAACAGGAATGACATTCCATTTGGAATACGTCTATATGGAACATTTTTAGCCCCCGAAATTGATAAATATTCACCAATAAAAATATTTATAAAACATCCATTAGAATATTTGTCATTTAGATTAAGGAAGAGTTTTTTATTAATGACAAATGATGGAACAAGAGGTAATGAAGTCTATAGATATTTAATATCTGATAAACCTTCGTATAACTTCCATTTCTGGTTAAATGGATTTGATAATATATTAAATGTCGATGAACATGAACTGAATGCTGATATTCTATTAAATAAGCCATACATAATATATCCTGCTCGAATCTCGCGTTGGAAACGACAGCATCTTGCGGTTGAATTATTACAAGAACTACATAAAAAAGGGTTAAATATACATTTATATTTTGCCGGTCATATAAGCGAAACAGATTATTGGGACGAGGTACAAAAAAAAGTTATTGATTTTGATTTAAATGATTATGTACATTACTTGGGAACAGTAGAACCGGCTAAACTTATGACTTTTGATGCGGCAGCTTTTGCAGTACTATCGTTATATGATTTGTCTAATTTAGGTAATGTAGTTATAGAGGCCTTATCAATTGGAGCTTTGGTTATATCTTTAAATGATGGGAGTTTACACGGTATTATTAACAACGGAGTAAATGGTGTATTGGTCGACAATATTGAACAGGCTGCAAAACAAATATCGGAGCTTGTTGAATCGTCTCAGGTATACCAGAAGTTACGATACAATGCTAAAAAACAGGCTCCCAATCTTTTCAAAACATGGGATCAACGAGCAGAAGATGAAATACAACTGATTATTAACGCTGTAAAACAATTCGGAAAATAGATTGGTTTGTTAACTCTTTAGCTTTATTAGTATGGTTGAGAGGAATAAAAATATGAAAATTTTAACCGTTATGGGTGCCAGGCCTCAGTTTGTAAAAGCAGCAGTTATTTCACGTGCAATTGATAAACATAATAAACTTCATAAAGGAAATTGTATAAAAGAAATAATTGTACATACAGGGCAGCATTATGATCAAAACATGTCGGATGTATTTTTTAGCGAAATGCAGATACCCATGCCTCAATATCATATGGGAATTAGTGGAGGAAAGCATGGCGCGATGACGGGTCGGATGCTGGAGTCCTTGGAGTCTTTAATGGTGAAAGAAAATCCCGATATTGTTTTAGTCTATGGAGATACCAACTCCACCTTAGCAGGTGCATTAGCAGCAGCTAAGCTAGATATGCCAGTTGCTCATGTAGAAGCTGGTTTACGCTCGTTTAATATGCAGATGCCAGAAGAGATTAACCGTATATTAACAGATCGTATATCTAAATGGCTCTTCTGTCCTACTCAGACTGCAGTAGGAAATTTAGAACGCGAAGGGGTGTCAGGTTGGCCTGGTGTTCAGATTTATAACACAGGAGATGTTATGTATGAAGCGGTTATTTTTTATAGGAAGAATGCCGCACCTACACCTAAGATAACCGATTTGATACATAGATATGGGGCTGGGTTTTATTTGGCAACCGTTCACAGACAGGAGAACACAGATAGTTTTGAGAGACTAACGGGTATTTTTAATGGACTTGATGAGATTGCTGAACAGATTCCTGTGATTTTACCTTTACATCCACGCACTCGTAAACGTATTGATGAGGGCAAGTTAACTATCAAAAATATTACTATCATAGAACCGATAGGTTATCTTGATATGCTCTGTTTGCTTGAACGATGTAAAGCGGTATTTACAGATAGCGGGGGCTTACAAAAGGAGGCGTATTTTTTCCATAAACCATGTATAACCCTAAGGGATGAAACAGAGTGGGTAGAATTGGTGGAGAATAGATTTAATGTTCTAGTAGGTGCAAATCGAGACAGAATTGTTGATGCTGAAAGGAAGTTTATATCATTGGAAAGAGATTTTTCTATACAGTTATATGGTGATGGTAAATCAGGGGAGAAAATAATATCGGTTATTGCAGAAGCATTTAACAAATGATGACAAAAAACCGTAAAAAACAGTATAGATGTTTTGGTTGAAAATATTGAATTTATTTTAAGGCAAAGATTTAAAAAGTATCATATTATGGCATAGTGGCATTTGCGAATTGCAGTGGAAATATAGCTCAATAGACTATATCTAAATCTTAACAGATATAGAAGGGTAACTAATGATACAAGCAATTATGAACAAAGACAAATCAGATGATAAAAAAATTAGTGCAGCACTGATGGCATCGTTTGTGATACTAACCATCCAGTATTTTATACTAATCTATTTCAATTTATTAGAAACGGAAAATGCCTCTAAGGTACAACTAATATCCAAAGTATTGGTTGGTTTAGTGTTTTTATATGCACTGCCAGTTGTAATTAAAAGGAGTAAGTTAAAACTAATTGGAAGTTACTCTGTAAGCGTTTTTGTATTTTTATTGCATTACTTAATGTTCCCAGAAAACTCGCTTTATATGAGAGAACTGACATTTCCATTCTTTTTTATGTGTTTACCAGTATTGGTATACAGCATGAGTATTCAAAACTGGAATATTCTAAAGTTATATATGAAGAAAGCAAGTTTTATCGTATTCTTATTCGGGGCAATTTTAGGAGGATTAGTTTTTGCTGGGAAAGTAACAATAGGAACATATAGTATGTCATTGTCGTATTATATGCTGCTCCCTATGCTCATTTATTTAGATGAACTATTTGATCAGCCCTCATTGAAGGCGTGTCTATTTTCCTTAGTTGCTCTATTAATTATATTAGCCTTGGGCTCCAGGGGTGCAATACTATGCATGGCTATATTTATTTTTCTGAAAATGGTGAAATCTCTCTCTAAGTTAACCTACACTAAGTTATTATTAAATTTAACTTTTTTTGCAGCAATTATAGTTACATTTATATACCTTGATAGCATTCTTCAATACATTAATAACCTGCTGCTTAATTTTGGAATTAATAGTAGAACTATAGCACTGTTTTTAATGGATAGTGTTCATTTAAGTGGAAGGGATAGTATATATCAAAAAATTATTGAAGCAATCTTGAATAATCCGTTATTAGGAATTGGGGTAGCAGGGGATAGACTAATCATGGGAGGCGGATATACACATAATCTAATTTTAGAGGTCTTAGCTAACTTTGGAGTAATAATTGGGTCAAGTTTACTTATTGTACTGTTGCTCTTAATTGTTAGAAATTTACTTACCAAAGATAACGAAACATACAATATGATAATTATTTGGCTGAGCTTAGGTTTTGTCCCTTTAATGGTCAGTGGTTCCTATCTGATGGATATGAATTTTTGGATATTAATTGGTTTAATGATAAATAGTATATTTCAGAAAAACAAAATACACTGAGGAGTTTAAAGATTAAGCTATCCTCAGATATCAGGAAACAGATAGATAATATTGCAGATATCAGTTGTTGATGTATTTGATAAAACATCATAGACAAACCATATTGGTCTAACGGGTAAAAGCGAAATGCTATATGAGTAGTGAAATAAAGGGTATTGTTTATAGTTGTGGGTCTAAGCCATCTGGAGGGTATTTCGGTTGAAAATATTGAATTTATGTTTAGGCAACTACTATATTGAAGACTGGGCTTACCAGGAAAACTTAATTACTAAATATTTTTTTATATTAGGCCATGATGTGTCTATTATTGCTTCTTGCGATTCGTTTGATGAAAAAAATCAGATTAGTAATATATTAAAACCTGGTAGTTATATAAACAAAAACAATATAAAAGTAACAAGGGTTTCGTATAAATACGACAATTTTATAATTAGAAAACTAAAAATATTTGACTTTGTATTTGAAGAGTTAGTAAGGGAAAATCCAGATATTATATTTGTTCATGGACTACAGTTCTTAGATATATTCAAAGTAATTAGATATAAGAAAAAAAACATGAAAGTTAAGATAATAGTAGATAATCATGCTGACTATATTAATAGCGCTACTAACTGGATCTCGAAGAATATATTACATAGGATAATTTGGGGATGGTGTGCAAGATCTCTTGAACCGTATGTTGAAAAATTCTATGGCGTTACCCCACTAAGATGTAAATTTCTGGAGGAAATGTATAAAGTTTCACCTCGAAAAATTGAGCTTTTAGTTATGGGTGCTGATGATGAAAAAATTAATTTAAATAGTAAATCGGTAATTCGAACTAATTTACGTAATAAATACGGAATTGAACAGGATGATTTTTTAATTATAACTGGAGGTAAAATTGATCGATCTAAAAACATTCATTTGTTAATAAAGGCTGTAAATAAAATTAAGAATGAGCATATTAAATTATTAATTTTTGGTACCCCATCTCCAGATATGAAGGATGAGATAGAATTAATCTCTAAATATGAGAAAATTATAAACATTGGGTGGATAAATGGTGATGATGTATATGATTATTTTCTTGCCGCTGATTTAGCAATATTCCCAGGTACTCACTCGGTGCTTTGGGAACAAGCTGCCGGATGCGGAATTCCATGTATCTTTAAATATTGGGAAGGAATGACCCATGTTGATGTTGGAGGTAATTGCTTATTTTTGTATGAAGATAGTGTTAAAGAAATAAGTAAACTTATAAAAACAATTAATGATGATAAACAACTTTATAAAATGATGAAAAAAGTAGCTGAAGAAAAAGCTGTTAAGTTTTTTTCTTACACGGATATTGCAAAAAGGGCTATTGATGTCTAAATACTTTTGGATTAGTTTTCGGTGTAGGTTTCTCCTAAGATTATAGGAAATTAAACCATCGGTGTTGATTGATAGCCCAGGTATAGTATGAGGAGGCTATGGTTCAGGTCTTCCGCTTATTTTAGTAAATAATACATCGTACTGGGTTGATTATCCAATCAAAATGGTTTCTGAATGGAAGGGAGTGTGTTTTATGAAACGAGCACTAATAACCGGAATTACCGGCCAGGACGGAGCCTATCTGGCTGAGTTCCTACTACATAAGGGTTATGAAGTACATGGGATAAAACGCCGGGCGTCCATGTTTAATACAGCGCGTATAGATCATTTGTATCAGGATTTACATGAGGAAGATGTAAGATTTATATTACACTATGGAGATCTAACCGATGCCACCAATCTAATTCGGATTATTCAGGAAGTACAACCGGATGAGATATATAACCTGGCGGCTCAGAGTCATGTTCAGGTATCATTTGAAACACCGGAATATACGGCAAATAGTGATGCATTAGGGACATTGCGCCTTTTGGAGGCTATACGAATACTTAACCTTTCTGATAAAACCAGATTTTATCAGGCTTCAACCAGTGAGCTATTTGGTAAGGTGCAGGAGATTCCGCAAACGGAAAAGACTCCGTTCTACCCGCGCAGTCCCTATGCTGCTGCCAAGCTATATGGATACTGGATTACAGTAAACTATCGGGAAGCCTATAATATGTTTGCCTGTAACGGAATTCTTTTTAACCATGAATCACCCATTCGCGGGGAGACTTTCGTAACTCGCAAAATTACACGTGCCGTAGCTCGTATTTCTATGGGATTACAGGACAGGCTGTATTTAGGCAATATGGATGCGAAACGTGACTGGGGTTATGCGGGTGATTATGTGGAAGCCATGTGGATGATGCTGCAGCAGGATAAACCGGATGATTATGTTATTGCTACCGGAGAGAATCATACAGTAAGAGAATTTGTGGAGTTGGCCTTTTCCCATGTCGGTATTAATGTAGAATGGCAAGGTGAGGGCATAGACGAAAAGGGTATTGATTCTGATACGGGTAGAACGTTGGTAGAGATAGATCCCCGTTATTTTCGACCGACGGAGGTAGAGTTGCTCCTAGGTGATCCCTCTAAGGCAAAAGCTCAATTAGGATGGAAGCCCCGGGTTACTTTTACTGAATTATGTGCAATGATGGTAAAAGCTGATCTAGAGGAAGCGCGCCGGGATGAGTACTGCAAGAAAAATGGCTTTAAGGTTAATAATTTTTATGAATAGACTGTTTATGATTAAAGATTTACGAGGTGTAAGAAATGAATAAAGAATCTCGGGTTTTTGTTGCCGGACATCAGGGATTAGTAGGTTCAGCTATTAAACGCCGTTTAGAGGGCGGGGCCTATACAAATATTATTGTGAAATCATTTGATGAATTGGATCTGCGGCGACAGGCTGATGTTGATGCGTTTTTTGAGCAGGAAAGACCGGAATATGTTTTTTTAGCAGCAGCCCGGGTTGGTGGTATTCAGGCGAACAATACATATCCCGCGGAGTTCATCTATGATAATTTAATGATTGAAACTAACGTGATTCATGCGGCCTATGAGTATGGGGTGAAAAAGCTATTATTTCTCGGTAGTTCTTGCATCTATCCCAAGTTTGCTGAACAACCTTTACGGGAGGAGTACCTGTTAACCGGGGCATTGGAACCTACCAATGAGGCCTATGCTATTGCTAAAATTGCTGGGTTAAAAATGTGCGAGTTCTATAACCGCCAATATGGTACGGATTACATATCAGTCATGCCTACTAATCTTTATGGGCCAAATGATAATTTTGATCTGGAGACTTCACATGTATTGCCTGCGCTGATTCGTAAATTCCATGAAGCTAAGGTAAATAATGCACCTTGCGTGGAAATATGGGGAACGGGTACTCCCCGGCGTGAATTTCTGTATGTTGATGACTTGGCTGATGCCTGTGTATATTTGATGGAGAAACACTCTTTTCAGGAAATTGGGACTTTTGTAAATATCGGATGGGGAGAAGATATTAGTATTTCTGGATTAGCTATTTTAGTTAAGGAGATTATAGGCTATGAGGGAGAACTGGTATTTAATCCAGAAAAACCGGATGGGACTCCCCAGAAACTATTAGATGTGAGTCGGTTGCATGGTTTAGGGTGGAAGGCTTCCACAAGCCTTAGAGATGGAATCAGGCAAACTTATGATTGGTTTCGCGATACAATTAGGAGATGAAACAATCTAGCAGTAAGTTAATCTAGCATAATAAGGGAGGAGAAGGTTCACGGATAACCAATACAAATGGGCTGTTTTTAATCAATCACAATCTAGTGAGTTCCAACAGATGCTGGAGGATTTATCACAAGAGTTAGGTTTGTGTTTCCTTTATACGGGGAAGGGTTACCCTCATAACAGGCAATGGCTTAATGTAGAAAAAGGACCTACATATGATAGAACAAACGTTATCAGTAGAATAAAGACCTGGATTGCATTTTCATTTAAAGCTTTTTTTAAGGCACTTCATTTGGAAAAAACCACTTTTTTGTTTGTAACCACAAATCCACCCATACTTCCCCATGTAGTCTGGATACTTCATAAGTTGAGAGGCACACCATACGCCTTGTTGATTTGGGACATTTATCCAGACCATATTATTAAGGCTGGGCTAATAAAGAGACGAGGGTTATTATCTCGAATATGGAATAAATTAAATAAATTCGCTATGTTAAACGCTTCTGTTGTTATTACAATCGGAGATAAAATGGCGGATATTCTACGATTACAATTAGGTAACGAATTCTCGAGGTGTAGAATCGAAATTATTCATAATTGGGCAGATACTGATTTTTTACATCCTATAACTAAAGCCGAAAATCCGTTTGCTATTGCACATAAGCAAAGCGATAAAATTACCGTACTATATTCGGGTAACATGGGACGAAGTCACGATTTAGGAATAGTATTAGAGGCTGCACGGGAACTTCAAACTGATGAACGGATTTCGTTTCTATTAATTGGGCAAGGAGAAGGAGTACCGGACATGGTTAGTTTTGTACAAACTAATGCTCTTTCAAATGTTTTGATACTACCCCTTCAGCCCTTGGAAGTATTGCCTTACTCACTTAGTACGGGTGATATTGCTGTTATAACCCAAGTTGAGGGAACCGAGTATCTTTCTATGCCAAGTAAAACTTATTCATTGTTAGCTGCGGGTTGTGCTATTATCGCTTGTACAAACGAAGATAGTGATCTAGCTAGATTAGTGAGAAGTCATAATGTTGGTTTTGTATGTTCACAGAGTGATGTCGATGGTTTTATTAACCATATTAGAAGGTTGGCAGATGACCATGATCGACTTATGAGCTTAAAACGAAATGCTCGTGAGGCTGCGATAGAGTATTACAGTACCGAAGTTATATTAGATAAGTTTCATTTAGTTTTATCATCTGCAATTTCTGGAGAATATTGAAACTCGGCTGATTTATAAACCCATGTATGGTGTTATAAAGTTGAATAATTATTCAAGATGCGGTGATGGCTACCCAGTCAACTATCCTGTTTAAACGGGGAAGAAGGTGGGGGAATAATCAATGAGGAGAATTGCCTGCGCCAATTGCGGCTTTGAGTTAGAACCTGAAATGGAGTCCTGTCAAGAATGCGGTTCAAAAAATCGCATAATAAAACCGAATATTGAGCAGCGTCTTGAATTTAAAGAAAAAATTCAGATAAAAGAGAAAAAGGAGGGAAAAAAGAAACCGACTAGAGAGTCAATATATGGAGACGAAATAAGCCAAGCTACCGGTAAATGGATTGATAAAAAAAGAATTATTGATCGTGAAAATGATAAATATATTGAAACTATAACCGACCCTGAAACAGGTGAAATTATCCACCATTGTGATGAGAAATTAAGTAAGCACACCGGGCATGGAAGTGCGAAAATAGCTAAGGCTTCTGAGGAAACGGAACGGGACTGATATACGAAAAAGGAATGTGGCGGGATTTATGGAAAAATGGCAGTTTATTCGAGATGAAATGCAGTATGCTGTATACCTATGGATAATCTATATGCATGAAAGCAACATACAAAAAATGTTATACGGACTTGCATATCCAATTAACGGGCAAATTGTTACTGCCACCCCATAATGTCCAGCGATAGACGGTGTTAAATGTCCAAAAG
>CAZFXK010000061.1:0-15331 GCA_964522975.1 uncultured Bacteroides sp.
TTTTTTACACAAAACGAATTAAAATATTACTATGTATAGAAATATTATTTTTTTGATATTTGCTTTTTTAGTAAGCACCAATATCAAAGCAGAGAGTCCTAGTCCTAAACAAAAAACAGATGCAAACATTGTTGGGCATGTTGAAGATGCAAGGACAGGAGAACATATGCCATTTATCTCTATTTTGTTGAAGGGAACTACTATTGGAACAACAACTGATGCAACCGGTCACTATTTTCTGAAAGATTTACCAATTGGGGAATTCATCTTGGAAGCACGTTTCTTAGGCTATAAAAGCCAAGAGAAAAAAATAGTGATTGAGAAGGGCAAGACATCTGAGGTGAATTTTGAATTAATAGAAGATAATTTTGCATTAAATGAGGTGGTTGTATCAGCTAATCGAAATGAAACTACACGAAGAACAGCCCCTACATTGGTTAACATATTAAATGCAGAAACTTTTGCCAGAACCCATTCTGTATCATTGTCAGAGGGATTAAATTTTCAACCCGGATTACGTGTTGAGGATAATTGTCAGAACTGTGGACTTACGCAGGTTCGTATGAATGGATTAGATGGTGCGTATTCTCAGATTTTATTAGATTCTCGTCCTGTTTTTAGTGCTTTGGCCGGAGTATATGGCTTAGAGCAAATACCCGCCAATATGGTGGAACGGGTAGAGATTGTTCGTGGAGGTGGGTCTGCTCTCTTTGGGGCATCTGCCATTGCCGGCACCATTAACATCATAACGAAAGAGCCTATTCGTAATTCGGGTGAGATATCGCATAGTATCATGTCTGTTGGAGAGAAAAGCTCCTTCGATAATGTTACGGCTATGAATGCCTCAATTATTTCTGATAATCAAAAAATGGGTTTAATGTTATTTGGGCAGAAGCGCCATCGTTCTGCTTTTGATAAAGATGGGGATGGTTTTTCTGAATTACCGGTATTAGACGGAAGAACATTAGGTTTCAGAAGTTATATAAAAACAGGATTGTATTCTAAGTTTACTTTTGAATATCATAATATCAATGAGTTTAGGCGAGGAGGTGATTTGTTGAACAAAGAGCCTTTTGAGGCTTATGTAGCAGAGCAAGCACAGTCGAATGTTGATTTGGGGAGTCTGAAATTTGATTGGACATCGCCCGATTTGAAACACTCCTTGTCCTCTTATCTATCAGCTCAGTTGATGAAACGTGACAGTTATTATGGTGGAGGTGATCCGGTTGATTCTATTACCTCAGAAAGTACCCCGGAAGAAATTGAGAATTATAATGTCCGAATGAGTTCTTTTGGTAGAACCGTAGATAAAACCTATGTATTAGGAACGCAGTACATCTATAAAATGGATCGATTATGGTTTATGCCGGCGGATCTTACAGCTGGAGTTGAATATGTTGAAGATCGTTTAACCGATAAAGGAGGTTATAGAGAGGAGGATATTGTGCAGAAGACCCGCACAAAAAGCTTGTATTTACAAAACGAATGGAAAAATGATCGATTGGGTCTTTTGATTGGAGGTCGTTTAGATAAGCATAATTTAATTAAAAATGCGATTATTAGTCCCCGTGCAAATATTCGTTATAATCCATCTAAGGATATTAATTTGCGTTTTAGTTATGGACAAGGATTCAGAGCTCCTCAGCTGTTTGATGAGGATTTACACGTGGATATTGCCGGAGGAGAACAGATTATTGCTGCCCGTGATCCAAATTTGGAGGAAGAAAAATCCCATAGCTTCAGTGCTTCTATGGATTGGTATAAAAGAGTAGGGGCAGTAGAGTTGAATTTTATGATTGAGGGTTTTTATACTCGTTTATTGCATCCTTTTGCTTCGGTGTCGAAGGAACAACCTGATGGAACGATTATTAAGACTACCATTAATGAATCCGGTGCTAAAGTGTATGGAACTAATATTGAAGCTCGTTTGGCCTATAGTGATTTGTTGGATTTACAAATGGGAGTTACTCTGCAAAAAAGTCGTTATGACAAGGAACGTAAATGGTCTGATGATGAAAATGATGATGTTGAGGCTACAAAGAAGATGATGCGTAATCCAGATGTATATGGTTATTTTGTTGCCAACATAACCCCTGTAAGTCGGTTTTCTTTGAATCTATCCGGCAATTATACGGGACATATGTTAATTCCTCATGAAGCGAATGTAACGTTGGATGGTGTTGAAATTCCTAATTCAACTGAAAAAGTACGAACGTTTTTTTCTATGAATTTTAAAGCTTCTTATGCAATTCCCCTTTATAAGGGATCTACTATGGAGTTAAGTGCGGGTGTGCAAAATATTTTCAATGCTTATCAAAAAGATTTTGATAAAGGACCTGGAAGGGCTTCAAGTTATGTATATGGTCCTTCTCTTCCTCGTAGTTACTTTGCAAGTGCAAAGATTAGTTTCTAAACAAAAAAGACCGCTAAATGCGGTCTTTTTTTATATCATATTTAAATAAGTATTTCATTAGTATGAACGGCTATAATTAGGCGCTTCACTCGTAATGGTAACATCGTGTGGATGATTTTCCTGAACCCCGGCATTAGTTATGCGAGTAAATTTAGCATTATGAAGAGCTTCAATATTTGCTGATCCACAATATCCCATGCCGGCTCTTAATCCCCCAACTAACTGATAGATTACTTCATATAAAGAACCTTTATAAGGAACACGTGCCGCAATGCCTTCTGGAACTAGTTTCTTGATATCTTCTTCTCCTCCTTGGAAGTAGCGGTCTTTAGATCCACTTTCCATGGCCTCTAATGATCCCATTCCTCGATACGATTTGAATTTACGTCCACTGAAAATGATGGTTTCTCCGGGACTTTCTTCCGTGCCGGCTACCAATGATCCAATCATTACACACGAACCTCCGGCTGCAAGAGCTTTTACTACATCACCGGAATATCTTAACCCTCCATCTGCAATCAAAGGTACTCCTGTATCTTTGATGGCCTCAGCTGTTTCATAAATGGCAGTTAATTGAGGTACGCCTACACCGGCAACTACGCGAGTAGTACAAATGGAACCCGGCCCAATACCTACTTTTACAGCATCTGCTCCGGCATCTACTAAAGCTTTAGCTGCTTCACCCGTAGCAATGTTTCCAACTACAATGTCAACATCAAATCTTCTTTTTGATTCTTTCAGTAATTCTATGACTCCCTTTGAATGACCGTGTGCTGTATCAATGACTAATGCATCAACACCTGCTTTTACCAAAGCTTGCATCCTGTCAAAAGTATCAGGGGTAAGACCTACTCCGGCAGCTACACGCAATCGACCTTTGGCGTCCTTGCAAGCCATAGGCTTATCTTTAGCCTTTGTTATATCCTTATATGTAATTAATCCTATTAGCTTTCCTTCCTCATCTACAACAGGTAATTTTTCTATTTTATGTTCTTGAAGAATTTTAGCTGCTGCATCTAAGCTTGTGGATTGATTTGTAGTGATTAAGTTTTCTTTAGTCATAACCTCATCAATAGAGCGATTCATGTTTTCTTCAAAACGTAGATCTCTATTGGTTACTATTCCCACTAAATAATTGTCGTCGTTTACCACCGGAATTCCACCAATTTTATATTCAGCCATTAAGTCAAGGGCTTTTCCTACTAATGATCCCTGTTTGATGCTGATCGGATCGTAAATCATTCCGCTTTGAGCACGTTTAACTATCGCAACCTGTTCGGCTTGTGCCTCAATGGACATATTTTTGTGAATAACACCAATTCCACCTTCTCGAGCTATAGCAATAGCCATTTGAGACTCTGTTACCGTATCCATAGCAGCAGTTACAAAGGGGATATTAAGTTGGATGTTCTTGGAAAATTTAGTGGTAAGCTTCACTTCACGAGGTAGTACTTCTGAGTAGGCTGGAATTAACAGGACGTCGTCGTATGTTAATCCGTCCATTACAACTTTATTAGCAACAAATGACATAGGAGTATGTTTTTAAGAATTTATTGCGTGCAAATATACACATTTTTATTCTTTTATAATCTATAAATATGGCTTTAATTTTTTTTCTCTAAAAAATAAGGTGCAGTTTCTTAAATCTAAAATTAAGAAACTGCACCTTACTCCTTTACTATGAGTTGATAACCAGAAACAGTATCAGTTTGCTAGTTCTGAAATGAATTTTATTCGGACTAACCGAACTTCTTCATCCGTATAATCTTCTCCTAATTCCTCTAATGCTTCATCTATGTCGTCTGTAGTTGATTCTTTGAAGTAGTCGTAAATATCCCACATATGATCTTCATCCATTATTTCACTTAAAAAATAAGTGATGTCTAACTTCGTGCCGGAATATACAATAGCTTCTACCTCTTCCAGTAGTTCTTCGAAGTCCATCCCTTTGGAGAGAGCAATATCATCTAAAGCGACTTTTCGGTCAATGGATTGAATGATGGCCACTTTCATTTTAGACTTGTTGGCTACTGTGCGTACACGTAAATCTTCAGGGCGATCAATCTCATTTTCCTGGCAATGTTTTCTAATTAAATCACAGAAAGCTTTACCATAGCGGTTTGCTTTTCCTGCTCCTACTCCCGGAATGTTTTGAAGTTCTTCCATTGTAACAGGATAGATTGTAGCCATTGCTTCTAGTGAAGGGTCTTGAAAAATAACATAAGGAGGGACATCATGTTTTTTCGCTTCTTTTTTACGTAAGTCTTTTAGCATGGAGAATAGGGCCGGGTCAACAGCACCCGCTCCACTACTTCTTAATAATACCTCTTCATCCTCTTCTTCAAAATCATTGTCCTCAGTTATTTTAAATGAAGTTGGAGATTTAAGGAATTTCTTACCGGCACTGGTAGCTTTCAAAGTACCATAGTTTTCTACATCTTTACTTAGATATCCTGCTATTAAAGCTTGTCTAATAACAGAGTTCCATATACGTTCTTCCTCATCAGACCCTATACCGAAAACTTCTAAGTCTTCGTGTCTATGAGCACGTATTTCTTCAGTTTCAATACCTTGAAGTATGTCTATAATGTATTCTGATTTGAAATTTTCTTTTACTTCAAGTACCGTTTCAATAACGGAGCATAATAAATCTTTGGCTTCCACTTGCTTTTTAGGATTTAAACAATTGTCACAAGAGCCGCAATTCTCTTGCAGATATGTTTCACCGAAATAATGCAATAAACTTTTTCTGCGACAAACAGAAGTCTCGGCATAAGCAGCAGTCTCTTTCAAGAGTTGTCTTCCAATCTCTTGTTCAGCTATAGGCTTACCCTCCATAAACTTCTCAAGCTTTTCCAGATCTTTAATGGAATAGAAGGTTAAGCATTTGCCTTCTCCTCCGTCACGCCCGGCACGTCCTGTTTCTTGATAATACCCTTCAAGACTTTTTGGTATATCATAATGAATGACAAAACGAACGTCAGGCTTGTCTATTCCCATTCCGAAAGCTATTGTTGCCACAATAACATCAACACGTTCCATTAAAAAATCATCCTGATTTTTAGAACGAGTAGCTGAATCCATACCTGCATGGTAGGCTCTAGCATTGATGTTATTTGCTTGTAATATTTCAGCTAATTCTTCTACTTTTTTGCGACTCAAACAATAAATAATACCTGATTTCCCAGAGTTGTTTAATATGAATTTAATAATATCTTTATCTACCTCGCTTGTTTTAGTACGAACTTCATAATATAAGTTTGGACGGTTAAAGGAGGATTTATAGACTTTAGCGTCTAAAATGTTTAAGTTTTTTTGAATATCATGTTGTACTTTTAGAGTTGCCGTAGCTGTAAGAGCTATGATAGGAGCTCTTCCTATTTCTTTTATTATAGGCCGGATGTTACGATATTCAGGTCTAAAATCGTGTCCCCATTCAGAGATACAGTGCGCTTCATCAATGGCATAAAATGAGATTGTTATTGATTTCAGAAACTCTATATTCTCTTCTTTTGTGAGTGACTCGGGAGCTACATAAAGCAACTTTGTTTTCTTGGTTAGGAGATCCGACTTTACCTTTTCTAATTCACCTTTAGTTAATGAAGAGTTCATATAGTGTGCCACACCATTATCTTCACTGAACCCCCTCATTGAATCCACCTGATTCTTCATTAGAGCAATAAGTGGTGAAACAACAATAGCAGTACCTTCCATTAGTAATGCTGGAAGTTGATAACATAAGGATTTACCACCCCCTGTAGGCATTAACACAAAAGTATCATTGCCATTTAATAAGTTTTTGATTATAGCTTCTTGATCTCCTTTGAAGCTGCTAAATCCAAAATATTTTTTTAGTTGATCTGCTAAATTTATTTTTTTTGCCATTGTTTATATGAGTATTTTAATTTGAGCCATAGAATAAGATATAATTAGGCCCATAAAATGGCTCAAGTCTTAACAAAGTTATAAACAAGTTGCTAAAAACCAAGAATTATGGAACTTATTATTAGTGAAATAATAGGTTCTATGACAGATGTGAAAAAGAGTTACACTTTTAATGTTAAAGGGTTGGTCTTTTCCATCTGTTTCTTTGCATAATCTAATGTTACTTGATACTCTTTTTTATTTTTTGAAGGTAGCTTAAACATAATGTCCGTGATAATTGCTTCCATTATCGATCGAAGACCACGGGCCCCCAATTTATATTCTATTGCTTTTTCAACCACAAAATTTAAAACCTCTTCGTCGAACTCTAACTTAATGTTGTCGATGGAAAACAGTTTTTTGTATTGTTTTGTTATTGAATTCTTGGGCTCCGTAAGTATGGCTCGTAGGGCTTTCTTATCTAAAGGCTCCAAGTAGGTTAAAACGGGTAAGCGTCCTATGATCTCAGGAATCAATCCAAAAGATTTTAGGTCTTGTGGAGCTACATATTGAAGCATATTGTCTTTATCTAACTGTATGCTATCTTTCGCTGCAGCATACCCCACAACATTAGTGTTCATTCGGTTAGCGATTATTTTATCTATTCCGTCAAAGGCACCACCACATATAAATAATATGTTCTTAGTGTTAATGGCTACAAGTTCCTGTTCGGGATGCTTTCTTCCTCCCTTAGGCGGAACATTAACTATGGAACCTTCTAAGAGTTTAAGTAGCCCTTGTTGAACACCTTCTCCACTTACGTCACGAGTAATGGAAGGATTATCACCTTTGCGGGCTATTTTGTCAATTTCATCTACAAAAACTATTCCTCTCTCTGCCTCCTCAACGTTATAGTCGGCAACCTGTAACAAACGGGTTAAAATACTTTCTATGTCTTCTCCTACATAACCTGCTTGTGTAAGTACTGTAGCGTCAACTATGGTAAAGGGGACTTTTAGCATTTTGGCTATGGTACGGGCTAAAAGTGTTTTTCCTGTTCCTGTGCTTCCCACCATTATGATGTTTGATTTCTCTATTTCTACATCGTCATCCCCTCCAATGGTTTCTTGGATTAAACGTTTATAGTGGTTGTATACAGAAACGGATAAGAAACGTTTAGCAGAATCTTGTCCAATAACATATTGGTCTAAAAAATCTTTAATCTCTATTGGCTTTGGTAAGTCTTCTAAACTCAAAAAGTTCTCCTTTTTGGGTTTAATGGAATCCATTGCTTCTTTTGTTATGTTGTATGCCTGCTCAGCACAGTTATCGCAAATATAACCATCAAGACCCGAAATGAGGAAACTTACCTCATTCTCAGGTCTTCCACAAAAGGAGCATTTATTTTTTAATCTTGCTTTCGATGCGGTCATTTTTTACCTTTCATCAATACATCATCAATCATTCCATACGCTTTTGCCTCATCTGATGTCATCCAAAAGTCTCTATCAGAGTCTTCCCATACTTTTTCAAAAGATTGTCCTGAATGATTGGATATAATGGCATAGAGTTCTTCTTTTATTTTTTGAATTTGACGAGCGGTAATTTCTATGTCAGAAGCTTGCCCTTGTACACCTCCTAAAGGTTGATGAATCATAATCCTTGAATGTTTAAGTGCAAATCTCTTTTTATCTGTTCCTGCTGTCAATAGGATGGAAGCCATGGAAGCGGCCATACCTGTACAAATTGTAGATACATCACTGGAAATAAATTGCATTGTGTCATAGATGCCTAAGCCAGCATATACAGACCCTCCGGGAGAGTTTATGTAAATAGATATATCTTTTTCACTGTCAACAGAGTCTAAATACAATAGTTGAGCTTGTAGTGTATTAGCTGTATAATCATTAATAGGTGTTCCTAAAAAGATTATGCGATCCATCATGAGACGCGAGAATACATCTAATTGGGTAACGTTCAACTGTCTTTCTTCTAAAATATAGGGGTTCATATATCCCCCATTTTGTGATTTAATAACATCATCGAGGACTAAACCATTCATCCCTAAATGTTGTGTTGCATATTTTCTAAAGTCATCCATCATAATCATTTTCATTATAAATTTATGTGTTATACACAAAGAAACAAAAAAGAACTATCAGATAAAAAACAAAGGCTTTTATTTTTATAAAAGCCTTGATTCATTTTTTTAATAAAGCGAGGTTTTTATCCGTTTTATTTAATTAAAATCTCTTGAAACTCTTCAGTAGATACCTTCTTTTCGTTTAATGTAACGTTTTCTTTTAAGGCGGCAGTTAGTTTTTCATTAATAACCCTAGTGATTAACATGTTTGCTGTTTTCTCATCTTTTAGCATATTCTGTGCAAAGTTATCAATGATTTCATCAGGCATCGATAATGCACCATATTCCATCATCTGAAGACGAGCTACCGATTTGGCCATCTCTTGAATGTCTTGTTCTTCAATTTTAATTTCATATTTTTTCACTAACTCCTCTTCAATTAGATGAAGTGTTAGATCTTCAATGGCTTTTTTATAATCTTCCTCTGAAAGTTCTTCTTTCTGTTCTTGTTTAAACATTCGTTTCAACAGTTCATCCGGAAATTCTATTTTTCCGGCTTTTTCAAGAAGCAGTTGGTGAAGATCTTTTTGAAGTTTATATTCTGATTCTAATCCGTAACGATAAGCTAATTGTTCTTTTATTTTCTCTTTAAATTCTTCTTCTGTGCTAACTGCACCTTCACCTAAAACTTTATCAAAGAGTTCTTGATTGATTTCGCCTTTTACAAAACGTTTAATTTCAGAAATCTGGAAGCTAAAATCCGATTTAATATTTTCAACCTCTTCATTGTCTTTTAATTTTAATAAAGAAGCAAGTTCTGCTTTGTCTCCTTCAAAAGCTTTGTAAGGATTAAAGGTGAAGACATCGTTGACTTTAGCCTTTTCAAAAATTAGTTTTTGTTCTTCTTCTTTTATTACAGAAGGCATCATAACTGTTTCTTCAACAAGAATTCCTCCTTCTTTTTTGTTACCGTCTTCATCTAGCTCCGCCATATGGCCCTTAAGCATATCTTTGTCTTCGTACGATTCTACTGTTTGATGTTCTCCGGTGTAACTCCTATAGGAATCCACTTGCTTATCAATCATATCATCAGAAATATCAACAGTGTAATAGTCCACTTGGTCTTCTTTAGATACATCTGCATTAATTTCCGGAGCAATGGCGATGTCGAAAATAAATTCAAACTCTTCCATTGTCTCGAAGTTTAACTCCGGTTGTTTTTCTTCATTTGGCAGTGGATTACCAATGACCCGAATATCATTCTCTTTTATGTAATTATATATTCCATCAGATAGTAACTTATTTACTTCTTCTACTAATACTGATAGTCCGTGTTGCTTTTTAATTAAGCCCATGGGGACTTTACCTTTTCTAAAACCCGGGATTTGAGCGTTTCTGCGAAAATCTTTTAGTATTTTCTCAACTTTCTCCTGATAATCCTCTTTTTCAACGGTTACGCTTAGTAATCCGTTGACTTTGTCTTTGTTTTCTAAAGAAACTTTCATTTATGACAACTATTTATTTGATTTATAATTCCTTGCAAATAGGTCGCAAAATTAATGTTATTCTTTCAATAATTCAAAAAGTATGCCTTATTTTAATTATATATTCATAAGTTCTGTTTTATTGCATAGTTATATTCTTGAATAAAAAGTGGGGTATTCTTAGTTTCTTTATGTCCCAGACCGACAGGCTGTCGGTCTGGGACATAAGTGCCTTGGGTCTGGGATCGATCACCCTTGGGTCTGGGACACACTTTTTCCATTAAATTTCTTCATGTTTTCATCAAAGGAAAAGAATAGAGTTTTGTTTAACTTATGTTTTAATTTTTCTTCTTTCTTTCATTAAAAGAAGATGTGTTTCTGTTTCGAAAAAGAATATCTTTATCAGGTTTAATAATTGTAATATATGGAGATTCTTGTTCTAACTCTTTTGATCTTGCTAAACGGTTTGTTTTCTATGTCGGAAGTGGCTGTTATATCTGCACGCAAGTCTAGTTTGAAATATGATGCTCTCAAAGGAAATAAGTTGGCAAAGGCTGCACTGAATTTGACTGATAATATGGATCAGTTTTTATCTACAGTACAGGTTGGGATTACTTTAATTGGGATATTAACCGGATTGTATTCCGGAGATGTTTTGGCAATTAAGTTTGCTCCAGTATTAAGTGAGCTAGGGATACCTCCTAAATATGCATATTCTATTGCCCAAGTCATTATCGTTGTTTTGGTAACCTATTTAACGATTCTTTTTGGAGAGTTAATTCCTAAGCGGATAGGTATGAGTGGGGCAGAGAAGATAGCCAAGATGATATCAAAGCCAATGAGCTGGTTGTCCAAAATAACCTATCCTTTTGTCTGGATATTATCTAAAAGCACTTCTTTTATGTATTCATTGTTAAATCTTCCCGATCGACAAACTAATATCACTGAAGAGGAAATCAAATCGATGATAGAAGAGGGGATAGAAGGGGGCGAGGTACAGCCGGTAGAACAAGACATTGTAGAACGTGTTTTTACGTTGGGTGACCGTGAGATGGGATCCATTATGACTCCTAGAGGCAAGATGGTATGTGTTGACTTACAAATGACAAAAGAGGAGATAAAAAAGATAATCAAGTTGAATTCTTTCAGTAAATATCCTGTGACGGATGGTTCGCTAGATAATCTGGTTGGTGTAGTTTATCTGCACGATTTGTTTGTTGCTTTAGATGAAGATAATTTTTCGTTACAGGGTATAATTCGGGAACCTTATTTCTTTTATGAGAATATGGAGGTTTATTCTGCATTAGAAAAGATGAAACGGGAACATATTTCTTTAGCTTTTATCATTGATGATTTGGGTTGGGTTTCCGGCTTATTAACCATGAAAGATATTATGGAAGGTTTAGTGGGCGAGCTTCCCGCTTTAAATGCATCTCCTGAGATCGTGAAGCGCAAGGATGGGGGATATCTTATTGACGGTCAATGTTCCTTTTATGTTTTTCTGGATTACTTTCAAATGGAATCTCTTTATTCTGAATATGAATACAATACGATTAGTGGCTTGATATTAGATCAGTTGGAGAGAATACCTAAAGAAGGGGATCAGTTACGATGGTTAAATTTTACATTGGAGATTGTTGATATGGATGGCGCACGAATAGATAAAGTATTGGCAATGCCGGACTCTGAGTAGAAAAAAAGTTCTAATAGGGTATGTTTTTATAGAACTTTCTTTTGATATGTGACATTTGAGCTAAGGTTTTATGCTAAGAAAAGAAACCCTTATCTCTCTTCGTTTACTTAATTCTTGAAGATAAAATAAACAGCTAAAATCAGAAAAATAAAACCGATGAAGTGATTTAGTCGAAAAGTTTCATTTTTAAAGATAAGTGTGGTGAAGAGAGTGAAAACTACCAAGGTTATGACTTCTTGTAATACTTTGAGCTTCCAGAGATTGAAGGGGCCTCCGTTCTCGGTATACCCTATTCGGTTTGCCGGAACTTGGAAGCAATATTCAAACAAGGCGATTCCCCAACTAATCAGAATGATGAGTGGTAGTCCTAGATTGCTTAACCAGCTGACATCTTTAAATTTAAGATGTCCATACCAAGCAAAAGTCATAAAAATATTAGAACAAATAAGAAGCGCGATTGTAATTATAGTTTTCATCTTATATTTATTTTGTATATCTTATCTTAGCAAAGATATAACAGAAAACTATAATTTCTTATCAAGTCCCGTTTCTTAATAAAACTATTTCTTACTGAAATACTTTTTAAAAAATAAGAGCTGATAATCAATGGCGTTATGCCAATAGTCGTGTGTATGCCCCCCCGGGCGTACAATATAATCGTGTGGAATATTGCTATATATGAGTTGTTTATGTAATCTTTCATTTACTTCGTAGAAGAAGTCGTCTATTCCACAATCAATGATTATTGCCAGTGAATTAGGTTTTATTTTATGGATTTGATTGATAACTGTGTATTTATTCCATAGTTCTGCATTTTTATCGTACTCTCCTAATAAATCTTTCGTTTCCCAGTTATTGGGGAAAGGACGGATATCAACACCTCCACTCATGGAACCACACGCGCCAAATACATCGGGGTGATTTATACCAAGCCAGAGACCTCCGTGTCCTCCCATGCTGAATCCTGTAATGGCTCTGCCTTTCTTGTTTGCTACTGTTCGATAGTTGGCATCTATATGATTGATTAACTCCTTGCTGATGTAGGTTTCAAACTTAGAATTTTCGTTGATGGGACTATCCCAATACCAGCTGTTTTTTCCTTCAGGACAGATAATGATAAGGTTTAATTTGCTGGCTTCTTCTTGTAAGGAGGGCTTTGTTTTTTTTATCCAGGTTGAAAATGAACCGGAATAGCCGTGTAGAAGATATACTGTGGGAAAATGTTCTTGAGTATTGTAATAATCATTGGGAAGAATAACTACATTTCTTATGGTTGAATTCATTGCTGAACTATAGACTGTAATGGTATCAACTAAAGAGGTGAGTTGTTTTGCTTTGCTACTTGTAGTTATAAGCAGGCAAGATAGAATTAGAATTAAAGAGATACGCTTTTTCATATTACATAACAATTTAGTGCTACTTTAATGCTGTTAAGATAGATAGAAAAAAAGCAAAAACCTCATTCTTTATATTAAAATTAGATTGAGGTTTTGTTGGGCTGCGTAGTTTTTTGTGTTTCCTAAAATAAAATGAGGTAAGAGAAAAAGGAAAATGAGGGAGAATATTTGGCTCTAGTAGAGTTAAGAAGAGGAATCTTGTACGGAGTAATATGGGCTTGTATCCCATTTTATTATTATGGTAATAGCACAAAAAAAGCTAGGATGCCCAAAAGAGCATCCTAGTGATCTAAGAACACACATAAAAAATGTTAGAATAAGAACTTAACACCCACTTGAAGATTACCAACCGTTCGGTCATCGATGGAATTGAAAGGATTAGCGTTAAATCCAAAGCTTGATGAAGCTTCTCCTCCTTTTGGCTTACTTCTTACATATCCTGTATTTAAGATTGTAAAAGAGGTTTCAATGGTAAGCCAACTATTTACTACATAGTCAAAACCGGGAGCAATTTCTAAACCAATGTTTGTGGTCGTTGTTTCAGGGTCACTGTCTTCCCCCTCTATTTTCCCAAAAATCATAGGTAAAGAAATTTGACCAAAAAAGTATAATCCTCCAGTAATATTCCAGTATTTTCTAACTAAAGGTTTAAGTACAAAACTATTACTTTTTGCTGTTTGTAATCCATCTGCTTTTGTCTTTCCTCCCATATAGCCAATACCGGTTCCAATGGCAACAGAGGGAGAAATAAATCCACCAATAATAGGTAGAACGGTTGTATTATTTGTTTTTAATTCTTTTCCGGTACTTTTGTCCTTCGAGCTACTGAATTCTAGTTGCCCACCGGCAAACCAAATACCCTTAAGGCCTTCTTGGGCACTTAGACTGACGCTGATTAAAGCCATTGTTAAAATCAATAATGTTTTTCTCATAGCAATAAGATTTTAGTTAATAAAGAATTTAATTCTTGCTTAATTATTGTATTAGTTGTTGGTTTTTTTGCTCGTTGTTAACTGGTTTTCGTTCTACTGTTCTACTTTATTGATATAAATTTAGTAAAAAAAACAATATATCACTATTTTAAACCTATTTATTTTCAAATAAAGGTAAATAATTTATATTATTCGGTATTGAATTGTAAGTTAACCCCACTTCTATTAGGAGAAATGTTAGTGTTTGTTGAATATGCTTGTTTTTTAGTATTTGTTAAGGATTCATCCTGTCTATCCTTTTAATGGAGCATTCCGTTTCAAGAAGAAACTGAAATCTACAAAAGAGCTTTTTTGAAAGGGATGCGTATTGATGTTTACAAACTCTCCGTTTAGATCATACTTTTGAATGCTTCATTTAAATGTTCATAGTCAAAATGGAAATTTAATTTTTTCAAATGTTCCGGAACAACGCGCTGTCCGTCAATAACCATAGTTGACATTTCTCCCATAGTCATTTTTAATAAAAAGGAAGGAATGCGAAAAATTCGAGGGCGGACTAATGAGGTCGCTAATGTATCTGCAAATAATTTGTTTGATGTAGGATTCGGGGCTGTAAAGTTAAATATTCCTTCAGCGTCGAAAGTATTCAAAAGAAAAATAATTCCATTTACCATATCTTGAATATGAATCCAGGATATGTATTGTTTACCGGTTCCAAAAATGGTTCCAAGCCCAAAGCGAAAAGGAGGTAACATTAAAGGAAGCATGCCACCTTCTTTAGATAAGACTATTCCTGTTCGTGAAATACAAACTCTTGTTCGGTTACTTTGAGCATCCAAAGCTAATTTTTCCCATTTCTTGCAAAGTTGGTGGACAAGCTCATCGTGAGGAAGTGAGTCTTCTGTTAATTTATTTTCACCTTGAGCACCATAATAACCCACAGCAGATCCTGAGATAAAGACTTGAGGAGGATTGTTGCTCTTGTTGATTAACTTTGTTAAATGCCCTGTAATATTCCAACGACTGGCACATAGCTTTTCTTTTTGTTTTTGTGACCATCGTTTCCCAATGATTCGCTCTCCTGCCAGATTTATAACGGCCTCGTAATCGTCTAATGTGGTAAGTGAATCTAGAGTGGGGCAGAATTTTACCTTATTTCCCAATTTAAGTTTAGCTTTAGATACATTTCGGGTTAATACCGTTATTTGATGTCCCTGATTGTATAATTGGTCAATTAAAGCTCTGCCTATAAGACCTGTTCCTCCCGTTATAAAGATGCGCATTATAGAAATTATTTCTGCTTGATTTTGATTTCCTTCGTTGGTTGTATTTTCTCTTTTTTATATGGTAGATATTCTTTTGATTTATGTTATATCTTATGGTTATCCAGTATAATAAAGATACAATATAATCTGTGATTATTCTCTTTTTATTCTATTCTTTACCCTGTAAGTGGTATTTATAT
>CAZFXK010000062.1:0-15326 GCA_964522975.1 uncultured Bacteroides sp.
TTTATTCATAATATTTATCAATACATTCAACAAAAGATTCAACGTCTTTTATTGTAGTATCGAAAGAAGTTACCAAGCGAACTTCATTCTCTTGTTCATGTACAAAGAAAAAGCCAAAACATTGATGTAAATAATCAATTAATGGTTTAGGTAGAATAAAAAATAATTGATTGCTTTCAACTTTCTGTGTAAATCGTATTTGTGGATAATTCATTAATTTACCATACAACAATTGCGCCATCTCATTCGCATGTTGAGCATTTTTAAGCCATAAGTCATCTGTTAAATAAGAGTTAAATTGACAAGAGATATAACGCATCTTGGATGCTAATTGAGCCGACTGTTTCCTAATAAATTTTGCTTGTTCGTAGTAATCCGGATTAAAAAGAATGACACACTCCCCCATCATTAGACCATTTTTTGTTCCCCCAAAACTCAGAACATCTATACCACAATCTACGGTTAACTCCTTCAATGTTACACCAAGAAATGCAGCTGCATTACATAATCTAGCACCATCCATATGCACGAGTAAATTATAATCATGAGCTAAACAAACAATCGATTTAATCTCATCTAATGTATATACTGTGCCTAATTCTGTAGTTTGTGAAATAGAAACAACCCCTGGTTGTGAACGATGTTGGACACCAAAATCACGCAAATAGGGTTTAAGTAATTGAGGTGTAAGTTTTCCATCCAACGTTGGAATAGTCGTAATTTGTGCCCCAGTCATCTTAGTAGGTGAACCACACTCATCAACATAAATATGAGCTGTTTGGGGGCAGAGTATAGAATTATATGAGTGAGATAATAACTGTAGAGCAATTATATTAGCACCTGTCCCATTGAAAACAAATAAAGGTTCACAGTCCTCAGAAAAGAGTTCTCTTATTTTTTTAACTGCATCTCTAGTCCAACTGTCATCACCATACCCATAAGCATGATTCATATTAGCCTCTTGAATTGATTTTAGAATTAAAGGATGAACTCCGGAGTTATTATCGGATGCTAAACTTCTCATAAATTATAAGTATTATATTATAAGTGCAAAGGAAATGAATCTTTCAGATAAATTAAAATAAAAGCAAAAAAATCACAACCCCTTAAACTAAAGTCAATGCTTAAGGTCCTGTGATTTGCAAAAGATTACTCTTTTACTTGTATTTCAATTATCTTTTTCTAAGATGGAATTAAAATACATTTTTATGATTATCCGAAGTAATTTTCACAAGAAGAATATAGATAAACTCTGAAATGTGCATCGTTGTCATCGAAAATAATTTTATCTTCTTTAGCAAGCCAACCCAAAGCTGCACCTAACTCAACATCATTAAGTCCACTTTTATTCTTCAATTCAGAATAAGACCAACGTGAATTATTACTTAAGAGCTGCCAAACTTTACCAGCCCAAAAACCAATTTGTACCCTATCCATAATACCCTCCTTTTATTAAAAATCCAACAAATACCTATCATATCTCTACTTAATAAAGATAGTAAAATAACAAAACTTCACAAAGAATTAAAAGAAGAGTTTTAAAAATAATGCGCCACGAGCTTTCGTGGCGCATACTTATACGGGATAAATGTAATTATATTATATTACATCATACCACCCATTCCTGCTCCTGCTCCCATAGGCATAGCCGGAGTATCTTCTTTTTTATTTACAACAACACACTCTGTTGTTAGCAACATTCCTGCAATTGAGGCCGCATTTTCTAAAGCTACACGGGTAACCTTAGCCGGGTCAACTACACCTGCAATCCGTAGATCTTCAAATCTATCGTAACGGGCATTATATCCATAGTCACCTTCAGCATCTGCTACTTTTTGAACTATAACTGCACCTTCCTTTCCTGCATTTGCAACAATTTGACGCAAAGGTTCTTCAATAGCACGCTTAATAATATTAATACCTGTAGTTTCATCAGGTGTATCACCCTCAAGGTTTTCAATGGCTTTAATAGAGCGAATATAGGTTACTCCACCACCGGGAACTATACCTTCTTCTATAGCAGCACGTGTTGCACATAAGGCATCATCTACTCTATCTTTCTTTTCTTTCATTTCAACTTCAGATGCAGCACCTACATAAAGTACAGCAACTCCACCAGATAACTTAGCTAAACGCTCTTGAAGTTTTTCCTTATCATAATCAGAAGTAGTTGTTTCAATCTGTGCTTTAATTTGATCGATACGTTTTTTAATAGATTCTTTGTCTCCGGCACCACTAACAATTGTAGTATCGTCTTTAGTAACTGTTATCTTATCAGCAGAACCCAACATTTCTAAAGTAGCTTGCTCTAAAGAAAGCCCCTTCTCTTCACTAATAACTACTCCTCCTGTAAGAACAGCAATATCTTCTAACATCTCTTTTCTGCGATCTCCAAAACCAGGAGCTTTTACTGCGCATATTTTTAATTGAGAACGTAAACGATTAACAACCAATGTAGTTAAAGCTTCACTATCCACATCTTCTGCTATAACCAACAAAGGACGTCCTGATTGCACAGCTGGTTCTAAAATGGGTAAGAATTCTTTTAGATTAGAGATCTTTTTATCGTAAATTAGAATGTAAGGATTCTCCATCTCACACTCCATTTTTTCAGTATTCGTTACAAAATAAGCTGATAGATAACCTCTATCAAATTGCATTCCTTCTACAACACCAATGGTTGTATCAGTACCTTTAGCCTCTTCTATGGTAATTACACCATCTGTAGAAACTTTACGCATGGCATCAGCTATTAATTTACCAATTATAGGATCATTATTTGCTGATATAGAAGCTACTTGTTCAATTTTATCATAATTACTTCCAACAGTTTCAGATTGTTTCTTAATGGATTCAACCACTTTTGTAACCGCTTTATCAATTCCACGTTTTAAATCCATTGGATTTGCTCCTGCAGTAACATTCTTTAATCCTTCAGTAACAATGGCTTGAGCCAAAACAGTAGCTGTAGTTGTACCATCACCGGCATCATCTCCGGTTTTAGAAGCTACTTCTTTTACTAATTGTGCTCCTGTATTTTGATATGCATCTTCTAGCTCTATTTCTTTTGCAACGGTAACCCCGTCTTTCGTGATAGCAGGCGCACCATATTGCTTTTCAATAATCACATTACGACCTTTTGGCCCTAAAGTAACTTTTACTGCATTTGCCAGAGCATCTACACCCTGTTTTAGTTGATCACGCGCTTCTGTATCAAATATAATTTCTTTAGACATAATATTGTATTAATTTTAATTTTTTACTTTATAAATGAATTAACCTAAAACAGCAACTACATCACTCTGACGCATAATTAGATAGTCTTTACCTTCAAATTCTAATTCAGTACCTGCATATTTTCCATAAAGAACTTGATCACCGACCTTAAGAATCATTTCTTCATCTTTAGTACCTTGTCCCACAGCTACAACTTCGCCTTTTAAAGGTTTCTCTTTCGCTGTATCCGGAATAATAATACCTCCAACTGTTTTTTCTTCTGCAGGTGCAGGTTGTATAAGAACCCTGTCTGCTAACGGTTTAATCTTCATAATCTTTTTTTTTAATGTTTCTATTTAATTATTATTCTTAATCATATCAAAGGTCTAACTAAAAGTGTGCCAAAGCAATTCGTTTTACTATGACTGACAAATAAAGACAAATTTGACAAATCCAATAGACAAAAAAGGATGGATAATATTATCCATCCTTTTTTAATATATATAGAAAGTCTTATTTTACCTTAAGAATAAGTTCTTCTAAAGTAAGCAATTCTTGTTCACCTGTTAACATATTTCTTAGAGTTATTTTATTAGCTTTACGCTCATTCTCTCCAATCATAGCAACAAATCCAATCTGGTTAGCATTGGCATAACTCATCTGTTTTCGCACTTTTGCAGCATCTGGATAGATTTCTGCAGAAATTCCGGCTTTTCTTATTTTGCTTAATACTTTTAGTGAATATAAAGCATCTTCTACTCCAAAATTGACAAAAAGAAGAGTTGCCCCATGCATAGTCTCATCAGGATATAAGTTTAACTTATTCAACACATCAAAAATTCGATCTGCACCAAACGATATTCCTACTCCTGATACCCCATCCAACCCAAGGATTCCTGTCAAATTGTCATATCTTCCTCCTCCTGTTATACTCCCTATTTCTACATCTAAGGCTTTTACTTCAAAAATAGCACCTGTGTAATAGTTTAATCCTCTTGCTAAAGTAATGTCAAAATCAACAAAATTGGTCAATTCCATTGTTTTAAGAGTATCTAGTATAAATTCACTCTCTTTTACACCCTGAAGTCCAATTTCACTTTCACTTAGAACTTCTTTTAATGTAGTTAACTTTTGTTCGTTGCTTCCTGACAGTTCAATAATGGGTTGCAACTTTTTTATGGCTTCTAGAGAAACTCCTTTACCCAAAAGCTCTTTATGTACATTCTCTATCCCGATCTTATCCAACTTATCAATTGCAACCGTAATATCCACTATTTTATCTTCTTCACCTATAACTTCAGCAATACCTAAAAGTATTTTTCTATTATTAATTTTAATTGCAACACGAATTCCAAATTTTGCAAAAACAGTATCTACAATTTCCACTAATTCAATCTCATTCAATAATGAATCGCTTCCAATTATATCGGCATCGCATTGAAAAAATTCTCTATAACGCCCTTTTTGAGGACGATCAGCTCTCCAAACCGGCTGTATTTGAAAACGTTTAAATGGAAAAGTTATGTCATTTCTATGCATCACGACATAACGGGCAAAAGGAACAGTTAAATCATAACGTAGTCCTTTATCAGAAAACTTATGAATTAACTGATTACTTGCACGGCTTAAAAGCTCATCATCTGTGATCTTAGAAAGATAATCCCCGGAATTTATTATTTTAAATAAAAGTTGATCTCCCTCATCTCCATATTTTCCCATCAAAGTAGACAAAGTTTCCATTGCGGGTGTCTCGATTTGCTGAAAACCATATAGATGATAAACTTCACGTATTGTATTAAATATATAATTACGCTTCGCCATTTCAATAGGTGAGAAATCTCGAGTTCCTTTTGGTAAACTTGGTTTTACTGCCATTTTTGAATAATTTATTATTTTAAAATTTGTTCTTTGCAAAATTAAGAAAAAACACTCTAAAACCTTTTTTGTTGGTCACTTTATTTTCTCCTAATAAAAATACAAACCATAATATTCTGAAAACATAAGTCACAATTCATATATAGTATTAAACAAAATAATGAGTCTCAAATATCAATAAGTAACACAATCTATGACTTGTGTTATTTTAAAGACTCATCCTATTAATGACAAAAAGGTGAAAGAAACAATTTCTTTCACCTTTTGATATAACTTATATAAACAATTTAATTAATCCCTTCTTCCTAAGAAAATCATCACATAGTAAACGAGGGTTGCCAATGAACCTAACGCGCCTACAACATAGGTATAAGCTGCAGACTTTAATGCATCTTTTGCATAACCATGATTAGCTTGAGTGGTGATACCTGCTGAATCTAACCAAACAAGTGCTCTTTTACTTGCATCAATTTCCACAGGAAGTGTAATGAAACTAAATAAAGTAGTCATTGCAAATAATATGATTCCGGCTAATAAAAGTCCCGGCATTGACTCTAACAAAATAATACCTAACAACAACAGCCAACTCATCCATTTTGATGCGATGCTTACAACAGGAACCAGCTTACTACGCATAGTTAAAGGTCCATAAGCACGTGCGTGTTGTACAGCATGCCCACATTCATGAGCAGCAACTGCAGCTGCCATAATACTGTCGCTATTATACACGCCTTCACTCAAATTGACAGTTTTATTCATTGGGTTATAGTGATCTGTTAACTGTCCTTTAGTAGATATTACTTTTACATCATTAATTTCATTTTGCCTTAACATTTGTTCTGCAACTTCTTTTCCTGTCATTCCATTTGTTAATGGAATTTGCGAATACTTTTTAAACTTTCGTTGCAAATTTGCCTGAACTATAAAACTCAGAATCGCTATTCCAATAAATATAATCCATTGTATTCCTATTGTACCTACTGACATAATTCTTCTCTTTTTATTCTAAAACACATTTTTATCTCTACTTATTTTTATATATACAAATATATTGCAAAAAACAACAGGAAACTACAAATCCATCCATAGTTTCCTGTTATATAATATTGTTTTTCGTTAAAACTCATTAGTTCTCTTTAGAGAGATAGATTACTTACAAAACCTATTTAGCTTTATCGAATAATGGTTTGCTCCCGATCAGGTCCTACTGACACAATTGCAATTTTGACACCCAATTTCCCCTCTAAATAAGAAAGATAAGCCTTAAATTCCTTAGGAAACTCATTTTCACTCCTAACTTTTGTCATATCCATTTTCCATCCTTTTAGTTCTTCATAGATGGGCTCAACGTCATTTTCAATAGAGTAAGGAAAGAAATCAATCACTTCACCATTTATTTTATAGGCAACACAAGCTTTGATAGAATCAAAAGTATCTAAGACATCACTTTTCATCATAATTAATTTAGTAACTCCATTAATCATAATAGAATAACGCAATGCAACTAAGTCTATCCATCCACAACGCCTTTTACGTCCGGTTACTGAACCAAACTCTCCTCCCAGTTCACAAATCAAGTTTCCTGTTTCATCAAACAGTTCAGTTGGAAAAGGCCCTTCACCTACCCTTGTACAATAGGCTTTGAATATACCGTACACTTCACCTATACGTCTTGGAGCAATACCTAAGCCCGTACACGCACCAGAACAAACCGTGTTTGATGAAGTTACATAGGGATAGGAACCAAAATCAATATCCAGCATCGTACCTTGAGCTCCTTCACAAAGAACACTTTTTCCTTTATCCAAATACTGATTAACTGTATGTTCACTATCAATTAGATTGAACTCCTTTAGATAAGCAACCCCTTCTAACCATTCTTTTTCATCTTCAGCTAAATCGTATGAAAAGTTTAGGTTTTTAAGTAATAATTCGTGTTGCTGTTTAAGTCGATTATATTTTTCTTCAAAATTATGTGAAATATCCCCAACACGTAATCCATTACGACTAACTTTATCTGTATATGTAGGGCCAATGCCTCTTCCGGTTGTACCAACCTTATCACTCCCTTTTTGTTGCTCATATGCAGCATCCAACAAACGATGAGTGGGTAAAATTAAGTGCGCTTTTTTAGAAATATATAAACGATCTTTTAACTCATGTCCTGAAGCTTCAAGACTTTTAGCCTCTTCCATAAATCGTGCAGGATCAAGTACCACGCCATTTCCTATGATATTGACCTTGTCTCCTTGAAAAATACCGGAAGGAATGGAACGCAACACATATTTCTGATTCTCAAAAATCAAAGTGTGCCCCGCATTAGGACCTCCTTGAAAACGGGCTATCACATCATATTTAGGTGTCAAAACATCAACAACTTTACCTTTGCCTTCGTCACCCCATTGTAACCCTAGAAGTACATCTACTTTCATGATTGAATTTATTGTGTTTGTTTGTTTTTCTTTTTATTTTCTTTTGAACATATATCGCACAACCCATAGAGATAGAGAGAATAATGAGAAACTTCAAATTTGGAGAATTCAGCAGATTCTATTTCTTTTTGGAGTTTCTTGTTTTTCTGTTCTATTATTTTTCCACATTTAGTACATATCAAATGGTGATGGATAAAACGATTATATGTTTTCTCATATTGGGATGAATTCCCAAATTGGTGTCGAACCACCAATTGAGCATCAATTAATAGAGTAATAGTATTATAAAGCGTAGCACGACTTACTCTAAACTTGCCTTGTTCTCTCATTAAAGAATAGAGAGTATCTATATCAAAATGATCATCTATTGAATAAATTGTATCTAAAATAGCATAACGCTCCGGTGTCTTGCGATGACCTTTCAAGTTTAGATATTCAGTAAAAATCTGCTCTACTATTTTATCTGAGTCTTTATCTCCCACAATTATTTATAATCTAATCTACAACAACAAAGTTAAGTCTTTTTAATCAAAATAACGATTAAAACAAACTTTTTACAAGTAAGATAACTCTTCTTGAATCATAAAATATATTTTTTGCTCTTTTTCATTATCAGACTGTTTAAAAGAAGTCAACAAAGGTTTCAAATAGGCCCTATGTTGTGCACTCTTAGATATAAATTTTCGCAAAGCCAAAAAAGAGGCACTACTCAAAGCATAGGAATCATCTTTCATTGCGCTAAGAGACTGACTAATAAACTCATTTGATAAACGTTCATCTAGTTCGGCTTCTTTATTCAATATACGAGAAAAAGTCAAAAAACCACATATTTGTATCATCTCATCCAAACTAGCCATCCAACGAAAAGAGATAGATAAGCCATAGGATAAATATTGAAAGAGATGCATCGCTGTCATTTCAGCAATTTCTTTATTTAAAATAGTCCTCGCCCATTCATCAGCTAACTCAGGAGTAAAACTCTCTATGGGCTGTAACAAACCGGATAAAATTTTAAATTCCCTGACATTCTCTTTCCATAGAGCTTGAGCCAGTTCATGATCTTTATCCCAACGATTAGCCATAGTCCTTAGAGTGGGCAAATCCACTCCGAAATTCAAACCATAAGTCAACCCTTTCTGTCGCATACTATGCGATACAACTCCATTCATAGCTGAACGAAGTTGTATTCTTATCTCTCTTATTTTATCTTCTAATGCCATCATTAATCATTTAGGGAGGGTAAGAAAGAGTAGTCTTTACTATAGCGAAGCATTTGTTCGCTATAACCCTCATCATAACTAACCGTGATATCAATAACTTCTCCTTCATTGTCAACTTTCGTATGATATACAGGATTAACAAATCCTTTATAAGGAGCTAAATTTAATTTAGCATAACGTTCCAACACTTCTGCATGAAGAACCGGATCTATCTTAACTGCATACGTTTCAACCAACGTACGAGCAGCTTCAAAATCTCCGGTAGAGCGAATAGCTTGTATCTCAGCTAATAATACACCAAACAATTCTCTCACTTTTGAATAGTCATTCACTACAACATAAGTTTTCCCCTCTTTATTAACCAGTTCGATGGTCTTATCTTCCTTGCCTTTCTCATATACCCAGCGAGCAATTAACTGGCGATTACGCATATGCGACTCTTCAATATCATTGCCTAAATCAATCCTTACCAGTTGAGTCATCAATCCATTCATTAAGAAATTGTAATACTCTGCCTTATAAGCCTCCTCATTAGGCATCAAACCTAATTCAATCAATTTAGAATCAGCTACATAGTAAAGTCCAAATAAGTCTGCACGAGCTTCTTCAATAGTTGCACCGTATGCTTTCAAAGCATCTTCTGCACCGGGTAATATTTTCCCTGAACCGTGTCCTAAACATTCATGCAGATCAGTATGTAAGTTTCCGGTTAAATCACCATATTTATCTATTAAATCTATCTCAGCCTGACTATATGCAAACTCTTCAACAAAACCACTCCCGTGTGCAGCCTTATTGTATGCATCTGTTATATTACTAATAGTAACTGATTTAGAACCATGTAGACTTCGTATCCAATTGGCATTTGGAAGATTAATGCCTATAGCCGTTGCCGGATATAAGTCACCACTTAGCATAGCTGCTGTAATTACTTTTGCCGATACCCCTTTTACTTCTTCTTTCTTAAACTCTGGAGCTACTGGAGAATGATCTTCGAACCATTGCGCATTACTACTGATTAATTCTGTACGATGTGTGGCCTCTAAGTCTTTAAAGTTCACAATGGATTCCCAGCTTGCTTTCAATCCTAAAGGATCTCCATATGTTTCTGTAAATCCATTAACAAAATCAACCCTGGAGTCTAAATCCTTTACCCATAATATACTATAGTCATCATAGGTTTTTAAATCACCGCTCTCATAATAAGCTATAAGTTTATGTATTACCACTTTTTGTTGTTCATTTTCTGCTACCTCTTCAGCTTTTCCAAGCCAATAAACAATTTTTTCTATAGCCTCAGTATAAAGTCCTCCTACTTTCCATACTTTCTCTTGAAGAATTCCATTTTCTTTAACTAAACGGCTATTTAGCCCATAAGATATAGGCGTTTTATCATTCGGATCTTTTTTTTCATTGTAGAAGGCTTCAGCCTCAGCTTGAGTAACACCTTGGTAATAGTTGCAAGCAGAAGTGGCAATTAAATCAACCCCATCAGCCTGATTTACTCTTTTAGGCATCACTGTAGGATCAAAGATTACCGGAGACAAGATTTCATAAAGTTTTTCTGCAGAAATATTTTCTTCCAGAGGCAATAGAGATTCATCAATACTTAACAAGGCTTCTTTAAAAAATGAATTTGAAAATCCCGGCGCAAATTTATCCATCCCATAATGATGATGAATACCATTTGAAAACCATACTCTTTTTAAATAAACCTCTAAAGCTTTAAATTCCTCACTGTTTCGATCATCTTTATAGTTGGTATAAATTGCTTCTAAAGTTCTTCGTATGCTTAAATTATATTTACCATTCTGATCATATAAAATATCCCTTCCGGATTGTGCCGCTTCAGATAAATAATAAATTAATTTTTTTTGTTGTAGGGTTAAATCATCAAACCCTGGTACTTGATAGCGTAAAATTTGTAAATCAGCGAATCGTTCCACGTTATAATCAAAATTATCATTCATACTACTCGTTGTGTTTGTTTTTTTACAGGCTGTAAACAGAACAAAAACCAATATAAAAAGTAAATTTATTTTCTTCATGTTGGCGAATTTAAGTCATTAAATTGAAAAAAAGGAAATACAAAAAAAATGGACTCCCATTGATTTCATATTTCCTTTTAAATACTTTTAAATGCATTTATTTTTTCTCTTGAGTATGTGTGTGTTTTTTTCGATACGTATTAGGTGTTTCACCTACATTACGATAAAATGCAGCATAAAACGATTGTCGATTAGCAAAACCAACCATGGCACTAATTTCTTCAATGTTTTTGTCCACATACCTCTTGTCTTTTAACAAATGCAAAGCATCACGAATACGATGCTCATTCAATAAACTTGAAAAATTTTTTCCAAACCGAGAATTAACTACTGCAGATAAATAACGAGTATTGGTGTTCAATTCCTCTGCTAACTCTTTTGCAGAGAAAGATGAATCCCTATAGCGTTTTTGTACTACAACAATATTCAAAATCTTGTCATACAATTCATCAGCCAATTCCGGTCGGATGAGAGAACGATACGCAGCGTCTTTGTCCTCCCGTTCCCTAATGTTGTAGGGGTGTCTTTTCGGATTTTCTTTTTTCATACAATTACACTTAAATTCACATCAATAGAGTTATCAACAAACAAAATCAAAAATTGTTTAGACCAACAACGAAAAAACATACAACGATTAAACACTTTTTAATGATTTTATTTGTCTTAATCACACTAAAAACCGAACATCTAAGATATTCTGATTTTGAACATAACATCAAAAGATGTTGATACAAGATACCAAAACATTTTTAATACACAAAGAATATACTCATATTCAGATAGTTAAATAATATTTCAATCTTTATTTACGGAATTATACACTTAAAATATATTAACTCTTTTTAACACAAAAGCACCTGATAAAATAACATATTCACGTACCTTCAAATCATGAAAAAAACACTGAAAAAGTATTTTGGATTTGACTCTTTTCGTCCATTCCAAAAAGAGATTATAGAACGATTAGTAGAAAAAAAGGATGCTTTAGTTATTATGCCTACCGGAGGCGGAAAATCTCTTTGTTATCAATTAACAGCTCTTTTATTGCCGGGGACCACCATTGTTGTTTCTCCTCTAATATCATTGATGAAAGATCAAGTAGAATATCTTAAAAATAGTGGTATAGAGGCAGAAGCATTGAATAGTAGTAATGCGGATGAGGAAAACAGAAACATAAAAACGAAGTGTTTAGCCGGGAAGGTTAAGTTACTTTATGTTTCTCCCGAAAAACTACTAAGTGAGACAGATTATTTGTTACGAGATATTGAAGTCTCTCTTTTTGCCATTGATGAAGCACATTGCATCTCACAATGGGGGCATGATTTTAGACCGGAGTATGCCCAATTAGGCTTTCTACATCAAAAATTCCCTAAAACTCCAATTGTTGCTTTAACGGCTACTGCTGATAAAATTACAAGAGAAGATATTATAAAACAGCTTAAACTGGAAAATCCTCAACTTTTTTTAACCTCTTTTGATCGCCCCAATCTACATCTGGAAGTTAGACGAGGATATACTCAAAAAGAGAAGAATCAAGCAATCTTTGAATTTATAAAACAACGCACGGACGAAAGTGGAATTATATATTGTTTAAGCCGCAAGAACACAGAGAAGATTGCTTCATTTTTAACAAAACAGGGTATTTCTTGTAAAGTTTATCATGCCGGACTATCTAATAAGGTAAGAGAAGAAGCTCAGGAAGATTTCATTAACGATCGCATCCAAATAATATGTGCTACCATAGCTTTCGGCATGGGAATTGACAAATCCAATGTACGCTGGGTCATTCATTATAATCTACCTAAAAGCATAGAAAATTTCTATCAGGAAATTGGACGTGCAGGTCGTGATGGATTACCGAGTGACACTCTTCTTTTTTATTCTATTGGCGATGTAATATTGCTTTCTCAATTTGCCAATGAAAGTAAACAACAAGAAATTAATTTAGAGAAACTCAACAGAATGCAGCAATATGCAGAATCAAGTAACTGCAGACGTAGAATATTACTTAACTATTTTGGAGAAACCACAGCCACCGATTGTGGTAATTGTGATGTTTGCTTAAGTCCACCACAAAAAGTCGATGGTACAATAGTAATTCAAAAAGCATTAAGTGCAGTTGCAAGAACCAATCAGCAAATTGGCATAACCCTTCTTATTGAAATTTTAAGAGGCTTACGTAACAGTAAAATAATACAAAACAATTATCATTTATTGAAAACATTTGGAATAGGTAAAAATACTTCTGCTCGCGACTGGCAAGATTATTTACTTCAAATGATTCATCTGGGTTATTTAGAAATAGCTTATAACGAATTCAATCATCTAAAAATCACATCTTTAGGAAATCAAGTCCTATTTGGTAAGGTAAAAGCTGATTTAGTGGCTATAGAGAAAAACAAAGAGAAAAAAACAGTCCAAAAGAAAGTCAAGAAAACCACAGACTTTCCTTCAATTGAAAATGAAGACCTATTTGAAGAACTTAAAAAACTTAGAAAGGAATTGGCTAAAGAAGAAGGAGTTCCTGCTTATCTGGTATTTTCTGATAGAACCCTACGCATACTAGCCAACACTCAACCTACAACCATCACAGCCTTCGGTTTAATTCATGGTGTAGGTGAATACAAACAGGAGAAATATGGAACTATTTTCATTCAATGCATCAAGGAATTTTCAACAAAAAACTAATTGATTACTGCTTTATTTGCATTGTTTTAATAAATCGCTTAATTCTATTTGAGGATAACCCAATTGAATAGCGCGCTCAAAACTTGCTTTTGCCAAGTATTTTTTTTCTATTTTTAGATAGACCTCCCCTTTCAAAGCAAAAAGTTCAGCAGATTCAGAATTGAGTCTTTCGGCCGCTTCTATATCTAAAAGAGCCATATCCCATTGCTCTAATTCGAAAAAAACATTAGCTCGAGCCAAAAGAAGTAATTCATCTTCTGGGTATTCATTAATCATACGAGTTAAAATCTCATTTGCTTCTTTATACTTCTTTTCAGTCTGCGCTAAAGTAGCCAACCCCAATTGAGCATTATAATGATTCTCATCTATAGAAAGAATCTTTTTATAATCTATGCGTGCTGCAACATAATCACGATTGGTCAACGAAATATAAGCACGCATCAATAAGGCCTCAATATTTTCCGAATCAATATCTAAAGCCTGACAATAATCTATATATGCCCGTTTTGTTTCCCCTAATTCCATATAAACCGTAGCGCGATTAAGTATTATGGGCAGTGAATGTGGCGTAATATTTAAAGCATAAGTGTACGCTTCTATTGCTTCATCGTATTTTTTCTGTATACGACACATAGTTCCTATATTAGAAAAAAGTAAGGCGTTTTTTATGTTTGCAGGCTCTAATTTTAAGGCTCTTTGGAATAGATCTTCTGCTTCTTCATACCTTTCTTGCTCCATGGCTTCTATGCCTTGAAGAGCCAGTTCAGTATAATCTTGTGCTTTTACTGAAAACACAAAAGAGGTAGACAGTAAAATAAATAATGTGGTATATATTTTATTCATACTCTAAACTTAATAATTCATCACACAAAGATAAACAAACTGACCCTATTTACTGTTAATAGTAAAAAAATAGAAACATTCTATCATAAAGATTATGAGTCATTCACATTCTCACAATCATAACATAAACCTTCAAACACTACATCGTTCGTTTGTTTTAGGCATAGTCATAAATTTACTGTTTGTAGTCATTGAATTTGGAGCCGGTTTTTGGTATAATTCACTTGCTCTAATCTCTGATGCAGGACACAACTTAAGCGATGTAGTTAGCCTTGTCTTAGCCTTAGTCGCTTTTAAATTATCTCAAATAAGTGCCACTCAACGCTTCACTTATAGCTACAAAAAAAGTACAATTTTAGTTTCTTTGCTTAATGCCCTCATATTATTGGGTGTAGTGGGTATTTTATTCTACAAAAGTATTTATAAGTTAAGCCATCCTTCTGAAGTCGAGGGTTTAGCCATTGCATGGATTGCCGGTGTAGGAATTCTAGTCAATGGGTTTACTGCTTTTTTATTATTAAAAGATAAAGATCATGATTTGAATGTAAAAGGTGCCTATCTTCATATGATAGCTGACACCTTAGTCTCAATAGGCGTTTTCGTTTCGGGCATCATCATACACTATACCGACTGGTTTATTATTGACCCCATCATAGGAATCATTGTAGCTGTAATTATTTTATTTTCTACTTGGGGACTACTTTCAGAAAGTATACGCTTAGCGTTAGATGGTGTACCTAAATCAATCAATCCCAAAACAATAAAGGAGGATATACTGAAAACAGATGGGGTACTAGATATACACCATTTACACATCTGGGCCATTAGTACTACGGAGAATGCCTTAACAGCACACATTGTAGTAAGTAAAGATTCCACCCTACAAGCCATAGAAGAGATAAAACATCAATTAAGGAAAATGCTATTAAATCATAACATTAGCCATCCCACTTTTGAGTTTGAACACACTCAAGAAGAATGCAGCACTCATACACTCTAATTTT
>CAZFXK010000063.1:0-15196 GCA_964522975.1 uncultured Bacteroides sp.
GAGGTATTACTATTAATACATCTCACGTTGAGTATGAAACAGAAAATCGTCACTATGCACACGTAGACTGTCCGGGTCACGCTGACTATGTTAAAAACATGGTAACTGGTGCTGCTCAAATGGACGGTGCTATCATTGTAGTTGCTGCAACTGACGGTCCTATGCCTCAAACTCGTGAACACATTCTATTAGCTCGTCAGGTAAACGTTCCTCGTCTAGTTGTATTTATGAATAAATGCGATATGGTTGATGACGAAGAAATGCTTGAGCTTGTTGAAATGGAGATGAGAGAGCTTCTTGATTTCTACGATTTTGAAGGTGATGATACCCCAATTATTGCAGGTTCTGCATTAGGTGCATTGAACGGCGTTGAAAAATGGGAAGATAAAATAATAGAGTTGATGGATGCTGTGGATAATTGGATTCCACTACCTCCACGTGATGTTGATAAACCTTTCTTGATGCCTGTTGAGGACGTATTCTCAATTACAGGACGTGGTACCGTTGCTACTGGTCGTATTGAAGCTGGTATCGTAAAAGTAGGTGATGAAGTTGAACTTTTAGGTTTAGGTGAGGACAAAAAATCAGTTGTAACTGGTGTTGAAATGTTCCGTAAAATATTAGACCAAGGAGAAGCTGGAGATAACGTTGGATTATTATTGCGTGGTGTCGATAAAGACGAAATTAAGCGTGGTATGATTGTTTGTCACCCCGGACAAGTTAAACCACATAATAAATTCAAGGCTGAGGTTTATGTGTTGAAAAAAGAAGAAGGTGGACGTCATACTCCATTCCACAACAAATACCGTCCTCAGTTCTACTTACGTACTCTTGACGTAACTGGTGAAATTACTCTTCCTGATGGAGTAGAAATGGTTATGCCGGGTGATAACGTAACTATCAATGTTGAGTTGATCTATCCTGTAGCATTAAACGAAGGTCTACGTTTCGCTATCCGCGAAGGTGGTCGTACTGTAGGTGCTGGACAAATTACTCAAATTGTTGAATAATAAATAACTAAATTAACCTCTGTGCGACAAGGTGCAGAGGTTAATTAAGAACTACGGGAGTAGCTCAGTTGGCAGAGCACTGGTCTCCAAAACCAGGTGTCGGGAGTTCGAGCCTCTCCTTCCGTGCAAATTTTAAGAATATGAGCATATTAAAAAGTGTAAAAACTTACATAAAAGAGTCTTACGACGAACTTGTACATAAAGTGTCGTGGCCAACTCGTGCCGAGGTAGCAAATAGTGCTGTGATCGTGTTAACTGCTTCCCTGATTATTGCATTGGTTGTTTTTGGCATGGATTCTTTTTTTCAAGCAGTGTTGGAGAAAATTTATCCTAACTAAAAAGAAAGAGTATTATAATGTCTGAGATTAAAATGAGGTGGTACGTGTTACGTGCTATTAGTGGAAAAGAAGCCAAGGCTAAGGAGTATATTGAAATTACAATGAAAAATAGTCCTCTTGGAGAATATGTGTCTCAGGTGTTGATCCCTACCGAAAAAGTCTACCAACAAAGAGGTGGAAAAAAAGTATTGACTGAGAGAAATTATCTTCCAGGATATATTTTAGTAGAGGCTGCTCTTGTGGGCGAGGTTGCTCATGAACTTCGAAGTACTCCCAATGTAATTGGGTTCTTAGGAGGTACAGATAACCCAACCCCTTTGAGACAATCAGAGATAAATAGAATACTAGGAACTGTTGATGAACTACAAGAAGCGGGAGAAGATGTTACGATTCCGTATGTTGTTGGAGAATCAGTTCGAGTAGCTCATGGTCCATTTAATGGATTCTCTGGTGTGATAGAAGAAATCAATGCTGAAAAGAAGAAGCTTAAGGTCATGGTAAAAATATTCGGGCGGAAAACTCCACTCGAGCTAGGCTTTATGCAAGTTGAAAAAGAATAAAGCTGTTGTTACGCTGTTTTTATTCTTTGATCTAAATAAATAAATAAATAAAATCAAAATGGCTAAAGAAGTTGCTGGACTAATCAAATTACAGATTAAAGGAGGCGCAGCAAACCCATCACCTCCCGTTGGCCCTGCATTAGGTGCAAAGGGAATTAACATTATGGAGTTTTGCAAGCAATTCAACGCCAGAACCCAAGAACAAGCAGGAAAAATTCTTCCTGTGATTATCACTTACTATACGGATAAGTCTTTCGATTTTGTCGTTAAGACTCCTCCTGTTGCTGTACAATTACTTGAAACAGCAAAAGTAAAGGGTGGTTCTTCTGAACCTAACCGTAAAAAAGTGAAAACTTTAACTTGGGATCAAATCCGTACAATTGCCGAAGATAAAATGGTAGACTTAAACTGTTTTACAGTAGAATCTGCTATGAAAATGGTAGCTGGTACAGCTAGAAGTATGGGTATTGCTGTAAAGGGAAAATTCCCGGAAAACAATTAAAAACTTCAATTCAATGAGTAAACTGACAAAAAATCAAAAGTTAGCTGCAGAAAAAATTGAAGCAGGAAAGGCATACTCACTAAAAGAAGCTGCTCATTTAGTAAAGGATATAACTTTTACTAAGTTTGATGCTTCTTTGGATATAGATGTACGTTTAGGAGTTGATCCACGTAAAGCTAATCAAATGGTGAGAGGTGTCGTGACACTTCCTCATGGGACTGGAAAGAATGTACGGGTATTAGTACTTTGTACACCTGATGTTGAAGAAGCTGCAAAAGAGGCTGGTGCTGACTATGTTGGTCTTGACGAATATATCGAGAAGATCAAAGGAGGATGGACTGATGTTGATGTAATCATCACAATGCCATCTGTTATGGGTAAGATTGGACCATTGGGTCGTGTTTTAGGACCAAGAGGTTTAATGCCAAACCCCAAAAGTGGTACGGTTACTATGGACGTAGCTACTGCCGTAAAAGAAGTTAAGCAAGGTAAAATAGATTTTAGAGTTGATAAAAGTGGTATCGTACATGCTTCTATAGGTAAGATATCATTTACTTCAAAACAAATCTATGACAATGCAAAAGAGTTTGTTGATGTTTTAATCAAACTTAAACCGGCTGCAGCTAAAGGAACATATTTACGGAGCATTTATCTTTCTAGTACAATGAGTAAAGGGATTAAGGTAGATCCTAAATCTGTTGCTTCAATAGAAGAATTTCAATAATTAGAGTACAATGAAAAAGGAAGATAAAGCGATTATAATTAAAGAGCTAAGTGCAGCAGTGCAAGAGTATCCTCATCTATATTTAGTAGATACTACTGCGATGGATTCCGTTGCTACTAGTGAATTACGTCGGGCTTGCTTTAAAGCAGATGTAACTTTAAGGGTTGTGAAGAATTCATTATTGCAAAAAGCGTTTGAGAATGCAGAGTTTGATTTCTCTCCGTTCTACGATTGCTTGAAGGGTACTACTGCAGTGATGTTTTCAGAAACAGCTAATGCACCGGCTAAATTAATTAAAAAATATGCTAAAAAAGGAATTCCTTCGTTAAAAGCTGCTTATGCAGAAGAAGGATTCTATATTGGTGAAGAGCATTTAGAAGCTCTTGTAAGTATTAAGAGTAAGGAAGAAGTCATTGCAGACGTTATTGCATTATTGCAATCTCCGGTTAAGAATGTTATTTCTGCTCTACAATCTGGTGGTAACACCATTCACGGAGTGTTGAAAACTCTTGGTGAGCGCGAATAAATAAATAGTATTAAAGTAAACAAACAATTTAAATTATAATAAAAATGGCAGATTTGAAAGATTTTGCGGAACAATTAGTTAACTTGACAGTAAAAGAAGTTAATGAACTTGCAACTATACTTAAAGAAGAGTACGGCATCGAACCTGCTGCAGCTGCTGTAGCTGTTGCTGCTGGAGGTGATGGAGCTGCTGCTGCTGTTGAAGAGAAAACATCTTTTGATGTAGTATTAAAATCAGCTGGTGCAGCTAAATTGAAAGTAGTTAAAGCTGTAAGAGAAGCTCTTGGCGTAGGCTTAAAAGACGCTAAAGACTTGGTAGATGCTGCTCCTAGTGTGCTAAAAGAAGGTCTTGGTAAAGACGAAGCTGAAGCATTGAAAAAAGAATTAGAAGAAGCTGGAGCAGAAGTTGAATTTAAATAATAATAAAAACCTGTTCAGCAGGTGTTTTGGTTAAGAATCCTTGCAATAAGGGTTCTTAGCCTTTTTGTGTTTATATAAAAAAAATTTCTTCAAATTCAACTAAAGATGTCTTCAAAAACTGTAAACAATAGAATTAATTTTGCAACTATAAAGAATCCTTTCCCTTATCCGGATTTTTTAGAGGTACAATTGAAGTCTTATCAAGATTTTATTCAGTTGGATACTCCCCCTGAAAAGCGGAAAAAAGAGGGTTTGTATAAGGTCTTCGCCGAAAACTTTCCAATTACAGATACTCGAAACAATTTTGTGCTTGAGTTTTTAGATTACTATATTGATCCCCCTCGCTATACAATTACTGAGTGTATAGAGCGTGGGCTTACTTATAGTGTTCCTCTGAAAGCCAAGCTAAAATTATACTGTACCGATCCTGAACATGAGGATTTTGATACTGTAATTCAGGATGTGTTTTTAGGTCCTATTCCCTATATGACCGAGAAGGGTACTTTTGTTATTAATGGAGCGGAACGTGTTGTGGTTTCACAGTTACACCGTTCTCCGGGTGTGTTCTTTGCGCAAAGCATTCACGCAAATGGTGCTAAATTGTATTCAGCAAGAGTAATTCCTTTTAAAGGTTCCTGGATAGAGTTTGCAACAGACATACACAATGTGATGTATGCCTATATTGATCGTCGTAAAAAGCTTCCGGTAACTACTTTGTTACGTGCCATTGGCTTTGAAAACGATAAGGATATTTTAGAAATCTTTAATTTAGCCGAGGAAGTTAAAGCGAATAAAACAAATCTGCGTAAAGCAGTTGGTAGAAAGCTTGCGGCTCGTGTATTGAAGACGTGGATCGAAGACTTTGTTGATGAAGATACAGGTGAGGTAGTTTCCATTGAGCGTAATGAGATTATTGTTGATCGTGAAACCGTTCTTGAGGAAGAGCATATAGATATGATTTTAGAGTCGGATGCTCAACATATCCTTCTTCATAAAGAATCTAAAGATCAAAATGATTATTCTATCATATATAATACGCTACAAAAAGATCCAAGTAACTCTGAAAAAGAGGCTATATTATATATTTATCGTCAGTTGAGGAATGCAGATCCTGCTGATGATACAAGTGCAAGAGAAGTTATTTCTAACTTGTTCTTTTCAAATAAACGATACGACTTAGGAGATGTGGGTCGTTATCGTATAAATAAAAAGCTGAAATTAGATATTGATCCGGAAATTAAAGTGTTAACCAATGAGGATCTCATTGAAATCATTAAATATCTAATTGAATTAGTGAACTCCAAAACGGATGTGGATGACATTGACCATTTGAGTAACCGTAGAATTAGAACGGTAGGTGAGCAATTGTCAAATCAGTTTTCTATTGGATTGGCTCGCATGGCTCGTACGATTCGTGAAAGAATGAATGTAAGAGATAATGAGGTGTTTACTCCTGTTGATTTGATAAACGCTAAAACTATATCTTCTGTTATCAATTCGTTTTTTGGAACCAATGCACTTTCACAATTTATGGATCAAACCAATCCGTTAGCTGAAATTACTCATAAACGTAGAATGTCAGCTCTGGGTCCGGGTGGTTTGTCTCGTGAAAGAGCGGGCTTTGAGGTCCGTGACGTTCACTATACTCATTATGGACGATTATGTCCTATTGAAACTCCGGAAGGCCCAAATATTGGTTTGATTTCCTCTTTGTGTATTTATGCAAAGATTAATCATATGGGATTTATTTCAACTCCTTATAGACCGATAGAAAATTCTAAGGTTAATATTAAGGATGATGCAGTAATATATTTGACTGCAGAAGAGGAGGAGGGAAAAATCATTGCGCAAGGAAATGCTCCATTAGACGAAAAAGGGAATTTTATCCGTAAACGTGTAAAATCTCGTTTGGATGCAGATTATCCTGTGGTTGATCCTGATGAGGTTGATTTAATGGACGTTGCTCCTCAGCAGATTGCATCTATTGCGGCATCATTAATTCCTTTCCTTGAGAATGATGATGCGAACCGTGCTTTAATGGGCTCGAATATGATGCGTCAAGCCGTTCCTTTAATTGTTAATGAATCACCTATCGTGGGTACCGGAATAGAACACCAGTTGGTGAGAGATTCCCGTACGCAAATTGTTGCTGAAGGTGATGGTTTAGTGGAATATGTAGATGCGGACATCATACGTATTAACTATGATAGAACGGATGATGAAGCCTTTGTGAGCTTTGAGTCTTCTGTTAAGGAATATGTTCTTTCCAAGAATTTGAAAACTAACCAGAATATGGTTGTTGACCTAAAACCAATTTGTGAAAAAGGGGATAGGGTGACAAAAGGTCAAATCTTAACTGAGGGATATTCTACTGAAAAAGGAGAATTGGCGCTTGGGAAAAATCTGGTTGTTGCTTATATGCCTTGGAAAGGTTATAATTATGAGGATGCCATTGTCTTGAGTGAACGTTTGGTTCGCGAAGATGTGTTGACTTCTATTCACGTTGAAGAGTATTCTTTAGAGGTGCGTGAAACCAAACGTGGAATGGAGGAGTTAACAGCTGATATTCCTAATGTTAGCGAAGAAGCTACAAAAGATTTGGATGAAAATGGTATTGTGCGTATTGGTGCTCGTATTAAACCGGGCGATATACTGATAGGTAAAATAACACCTAAAGGGGAATCTGATCCTTCTCCGGAAGAGAAATTATTACGAGCAATCTTTGGTGATAAAGCCGGTGATGTGAAAGATGCATCATTGAAAGCTTCTCCAACGTTAAGTGGAGTAGTTATTGATAAGAAACTATTCTCACGCATTGTGAAGACTCGTGATTCTAAACGTACGGATAGAACCTTATTGCCTAAGATTGATGAGGAGTTTGAAATAGAGGTTTCAAAATATAAGAAAATCTTAGTTGAAAGACTTCTTAAGTTAACCGAAGGCAAAACTTCGTTAGGAGTTAAAAACTACTTAGATGAGGAATTAATAGCTGCCGGAGCAAGGTATACTGCGTCAAATTTAAAATCATTGGATTTCTTTGCCATTCAATTACACGACTGGACTGAAGATGATTATTCTAATAAATTGATAAGACAGTTAATTCTTAATTTCATTAAAAAGTATAAAGAATTAGATGCTGAAATGAAACGTAAGAAGTTTGCTGTAACTGTTGGTGATGAATTGCCTGCAGGTATCATTAGAATGGCTAAAGTATATGTTGCCAAGAAAAGAAAGATTGGCGTTGGAGATAAAATGGCCGGACGTCATGGAAATAAAGGTATTGTTTCTCGTATTGTTCGTCAAGAAGATATGCCTTTCTTAGAAGATGGAACGCCGGTAGATATTGTATTAAATCCATTAGGGGTGCCTTCTCGTATGAATCTAGGTCAGATATTTGAAGCTGTTTTAGGTTATGCCGGAAAAAAACTGGGAGTGAAGTTTGCTTCTCCTATTTTTGATGGAGCTACAATGGAAGATATTTCTCAATGGACAGATAAAGCAGGTCTCCCACGATATGGAAAGACTTATCTATATGATGGTGGTACCGGAGAACGGTTCGATCAGGCTGCTACTGTAGGAATTACCTATATGTTGAAACTAGGTCATATGGTAGAAGATAAGATGCATGCTCGTTCAATTGGCCCATATTCGTTGATTACACAGCAACCTCTTGGAGGTAAAGCTCAATTTGGAGGTCAACGTTTTGGAGAAATGGAGGTATGGGCATTAGAGGCATTTGGTGCGGCTAATATCCTAAGAGAAATCTTAACTATTAAATCTGATGATGTTATAGGTCGTTCAAAAGCCTATGAATCAATAGTGAAAGGTGAGCTAATTCCTGAACCAGGAATACCGGAATCTCTTAATGTATTACTTCACGAGCTAAGAGGACTCGCATTGGATGTTAATTTGGAGTAGTATAAGATAAATAAGTGGAGAGGTCTTATGATGAATCCTCTCCTGTATTTGATTCTTAATTTTCAATAATTTATATTATATGGCTTTTAGAAAAGAAAGAAAAAATAAAAGTAATTTCTCGAAAATAACAATAGGTTTAGCTTCTCCGGAAGTTATTCTAGAAAGATCGAGTGGTGAAGTATTAAAGCCTGAAACTATTAACTATCGTACGTACAAACCCGAACGTGATGGCTTGTTTTGTGAGCGTATTTTTGGTCCTATTAAAGACTATGAATGTCATTGTGGTAAGTATAAGCGTATTAGATATAGAGGAATTGTTTGTGATCGATGTGGTGTTGAGGTAACTGAGAAGAAAGTGCGTCGCGAACGTACCGGTCACATCGAGTTAGTGGTGCCTGTTGCACATGTTTGGTATTTCCGTTCTCTACCCAATAAAATGGGCTATCTTTTAGGAATACCTACAAAAAAACTTGATTCCTTAATTTATTATGAACGATATATTGTAATTCAAGCGGGTGTAAAAGAAGCCGATGGAATAAAAGAATACGACTTCTTGACTGAAGAAGAGTATCTTGATATTCTTGATTCACTTCCTGAAGAAAATGAGCTATTAGATGATAGTGATCCAAACAAGTTTATTGCAAAGATGGGAGCTGAAGCTATTGCGGGTTTACTATCACGTATGGACTTGGATTCTTTGTCTTATGAATTAAGAGATAAAGCAACGAATGACACTTCTAAACAGCGTAGAAACGAAGCTTTAAAACGCTTGCAAGTTGTTGAGGCCTTCCGTTCTTCAAGAGGAAGAAATAAGCCTGAGTGGATGATTGTAAAAATTGTTCCCGTTATTCCTCCCGAATTGCGTCCGTTAGTGCCATTGGATGGTGGTCGTTTTGCGACATCTGATTTAAATGACTTATATCGTCGTGTAATTATACGGAATAATCGTCTGAAACGATTAATCGAGATAAAAGCTCCCGAGGTCATTTTAAGAAATGAGAAGCGTATGCTTCAGGAATCGGTTGATTCGTTATTTGATAATTCACGTCGCTCTACTGCAGTTAAAGCAGATGGAAATCGTCCATTAAAATCTTTATCTGACAGTTTAAAAGGGAAACAAGGTCGTTTTCGTCAAAATTTATTAGGTAAACGTGTGGATTATTCAGCTCGTTCTGTGATTGTTGTAGGTCCTGAGCTAAAAATGCATGAGTGTGGTTTGCCTAAATTGATGGCTGCTGAATTATATAAACCATTTATTATTCGTAAGCTGATTGAGCGGGGTATTGTGAAAACGGTTAAATCGGCAAAGAAGATTATTGATCGAAAAGACCCCATTATCTGGGATATCTTAGAATATGTGATGAAAGGGCATCCTGTGTTATTGAACCGTGCTCCTACATTGCACCGTTTAGGTATTCAGGCTTTTCAACCTAAGATGATTGAAGGTAAAGCCATTCAGTTACACCCATTAGCCTGTACTGCTTTTAATGCGGACTTTGATGGAGACCAGATGGCTGTCCATTTACCTTTAAGCAATGAGGCTATATTAGAAGCTCAACTATTGATGTTAGCTTCCCACAACATATTAAACCCTGCGAATGGTGCTCCTATTACGGTCCCTTCACAAGATATGGTATTGGGGTTATATTACATCACCAAGCTGCGTAAGGGGGCTAAAGGGGAAGGCTTGACTTTCTATGGACCTGAAGAAGCTACCATAGCATATAATGAGGGAAGAGTAGACATACACTCACCAATTAAAGTTATGGTGAATGATTTAGATGAAAATGGAAATTTTGTACCTGTTATGGTTGAGACTTCTGTTGGGCGTGTTATGGTTAATGAAATTGTTCCTGATGAAGTAGGGTATGTTAATTCCATTATCTCTAAGAAAACGCTTCGCGACCTTATTGGAGATGTAATTAAGAAGTGTGGTATTGTTCGTACTGCTGATTTTCTAGATGGAATCAAGGACCTTGGTTATAAAATGGCTTTTAAAGGAGGTTTATCTTTTAACTTAGATGATATCATCATTCCTAAAGAAAAAGATGAATTAATTCAAAAAGGTTATGAAGAGGTAGAGCAGGTTACGAATAACTATAATATGGGTTTCATTACAAATAATGAGCGTTATAATCAGGTAATTGATATCTGGACACATATAAACTCTGAATTGTCTAATACTTTGATGGATGTCTTTTCTTCAGACGATCAAGGATTCAATGCTGTTTATATGATGTTAGATTCAGGAGCACGTGGATCAAGAGAGCAAATTCGTCAGCTGTCAGGTATGCGTGGTTTGATGGCTAAACCTCAGAAAGCAGGTGTAACAGGCGGTCAAATTATTGAAAACCCTATTATATCAAACTTTAAGGAGGGACTTTCGGTGCTTGAGTACTTTATTTCAACTCACGGTGCGCGTAAGGGGCTTGCAGATACTGCGTTAAAAACTGCAGATGCGGGTTATTTGACTCGTCGTCTGGTTGATGTTTCTCATGATGTCATTGTAACTGAAGAGGATTGTGGCACTTTACGCGGGTTAGTTTGTACCGATTTGAAGAGTAATGATGAAATCATTGCCACTTTATATGAGCGTATATTAGGACGTGTATCAGTACACGATATCGTTCATCCAAATACAGGTGAAATTATTATACATAGTGGAGAAGAAATAACTGAAGAGATTGCTAAAGTCATTCAAGATTCTCTAATTGAAAGCGTTGAGGTTCGTTCTGTATTGACATGTGAATCTAAGAAAGGAGTTTGTGTCAAATGTTACGGACGGAATTTGGCTACTAACCGAATGGTTCAGATAGGAGAAGCTGTCGGAGTCGTAGCTGCCCAGTCAATTGGTGAACCGGGTACTCAGTTAACTCTTCGTACATTCCACGCAGGAGGTACTGCTGCAAATATAGCTGCAAATGCAAATATAGTAGCTAAGAACAAATCTCGTGTTGAATTTGAAGAACTTCGTACTGTAGATTATATTGACAACGAGGGACAAACTTCTAAAATTGTAGTTGGTCGTTTGGCTGAAGTTCGTTTTGTTGATATCAATACCGGAATTATTCTTTCTGTTCATAATATTCCTTATGGCTCTACTCTATATGTATCAGAGGGAGATGTAGTAGAAAAAGGAGTTATGGTGGCAAAATGGGATCCATTTAATGCCGTTATCATTACTGAGGCTACGGGTATTATTGAGTTTGAGGATGTTATTGAGGGTATAACTTATAATATTGAATCTGATGAATCTACCGGATTACGTGAGATTGTAATTATAGAGACTAAAGATAAAACGAAAGTTCCTTCAGCTCATATTAAAACTGAAAATGGCGATTTAATCCGTACTTATAACTTGCCTGTTGGTGGTCACGTCGTAATAGAAGATGGACAGAAAGTTAAAGCCGGTGAGGTCTTAGTTAAAATCCCACGTGCTGTTGGTAAGGCTGGTGATATTACAGGAGGTCTTCCTCGTGTTACGGAATTATTTGAAGCTCGCAATCCATCTAATCCGGCTGTGGTTTCAGAAATAGATGGTGAAGTTTCAATGGGTAGCATTAAACGGGGTCGTAGAGAGGTTATCATTACATCCAGAACCGGTGAAGTGAAGAAATACTTAGTTCCTTTATCCAAGCAGATTCTGGTTCAGGAAAATGACTATGTACGTGCTGGAACACCTTTGTCTGATGGTGCAATTACTCCGGCTGACATTCTGGCGATTAAAGGTCCTACTGCAGTTCAAGATTATATTGTAAACGAAGTTCAAGACGTATATCGCTTACAGGGTGTGAAGATTAACGACAAACACTTTGAGGTTATTGTACGTCAGATGATGCGTAAAGTACAGATTGAAGAACCGGGAGATACTACTTTATTAGAACAGCAAATCATAGACAAGTTAGAGTTTATGGAGGCAAATGACCGTATATGGGGCAAAAAAGTAGTAATTGATGCAGGTGACTCCGAGAACTTTAAAGTAGGACAGATTTTAACTGCTCGTAGATTGCGTGATGAGAATAGTAGATTAAAACGTCAAGACTTGAAACCAGTTAAGGTTCGTGATGCTGTACCTGCTACTTCAACTCAAATCCTGCAAGGGATTACACGTGCTGCACTACAAACTAAGAGCTTTATGTCTGCGGCATCGTTCCAGGAGACAACGAAAGTTCTTAATGAAGCAGCCATTGAAGGTAAGACAGATTATTTGGAAGGCATGAAAGAAAATGTGATTTGTGGTCATTTAATTCCTGCCGGAACCGGAAGACGAGGGTTAGAAAAGATTATAGTAGGCTCTAAAGCAGAGTACGAAAGAATCTTAGCTAACAAGAAAAATGTCATTGATTATAAAGAAATAGATTAGGAGAATAATCTACCTAATTAAAGGGATTGAAAGGAGACAACCATATCAGTTGTCTCCTTTTTTGTTAAATTATATAAGGAGTTTAATCTATCTACAAGATAGGTAATTAAAAATATTTATCTTTGCAGAAGAAATAATAAATAGAAAAATGATAACAAACGAACAACTTAAAGACGTGATAGAGCGCACAGAAGCGCTAAGGAGGTATCTTTGACGTCGATGCACGTAGAATTGAATTAGAAGAAGAAGAATTGCGTACGCACGATCCTAATTTTTGGGACAACCATACTGAAGCTGAAGATCAGATGCGCAAGATTAAAGGGATAAAATCGTGGATTGAAGGGTATGATAATGTGAAAACATTAAGTGAGGAGTTAGCTTTAGCTTGTGATTTTTATAAAGAGGATTTAGTAGACGAGGAAGATGTGGATTCTGCTTATGATAAAGCACTTACAGCAATAGAAAAATTAGAGCTGAAAAATATGCTGCAGGGTGAGGCTGATCATTTAGGGTGTGTGTTAAAAATCAATTCTGGAGCAGGAGGTACCGAGAGTCAGGATTGGGCATCTATGCTAATGAGAATGTACCTGCGTTGGACTGAATCTAATGGCTATAAGGTTACCGTTTCTAATTTACAAGATGGCGATGAGGCAGGGATAAAAACTTGCACATTACAGATAGAAGGTGAGTATGCTTACGGATATTTAAAAGGAGAAAATGGTGTACATCGTTTGGTGCGTGTTTCTCCCTTTAATGCACAAGGTAAACGTATGACTTCGTTTGCATCCGTTTTCGTTACTCCATTGGTTGATAATACCATAGAGGTGCATATCAATCAAAGTGCCATAACTTGGGATTTATTCCGTTCAGGCGGTGCCGGAGGTCAAAATGTGAATAAGGTAGAAACCGGTGTTCGGTTACGTTATCAATATGTTGATCCGGATACGGGGGAAGAGGAAGAGATTTTAATTGAAAACACTGAAAGTCGTTCGCAGTTAGATAATAGGGAGAATGCCTTACGTTTACTTCGTTCTACTCTTTATGATAAAGAATTGCAACGTAGATTGGTAGAACAACGTAAGATAGAATCTGGTAAGAAGAAAATTGAATGGGGATCTCAAATCAGGAGTTATGTTTTTGATGATCGCCGAGTAAAAGATCATCGGACGAATTATCAAACCTCTGATGTGGGCGGTGTAATGGATGGCAACATTGACGAATTTATCAAAACCTATCTAATGGAATTTGCAAGTGAGGAAGCTGCTTCTGAGAACTGATAGATAAGCTGTTTTTCTCTTTACTTTACTTTGGTATCATCTCTATTTTCTTTAATTTTAGATAGAATTATTAATATATTAAATCTAATAGAAATGGGGAAAAAAAGAAGTAAAGCCCTAAAAAGACAAAAGGAAGAGAAGCAGGCTAAGAGAGTAATTAAAATATTATTTATCTCGCTTGCTATATTAGGGTTATTAATGATAATAGGTTTTGCTTTTTATGCTTAAAATAGGGAGTTATAAAAACTCCCTATTTATTTTGTATTCTTTTTATTATGGCGCAAGAAATAGAGCGAAAGTTTTTAGTTCGAGGAGAATTTAAGAGTAAAGCCGTTAAGGTTATGCATATTCAGCAAGGATATCTAATCAATGGCTTAGTAAGCATGCGTGTGCGTGTTTTAGAAGATAAGGGCTTTATTACGATTAAAGGACCTGCCGATGATTTAGGCCTTTCTCGCTATGAATGGGAGAAAGAGATTCCTTTAAGTAATGCACGTATGCTTTTCGATTCATGTGGAAGCCAAATCATTGATAAGCATCGTTATTTAGTACCGATGGGAAATCATCTCTTTGAAGTTGATGAATTTCACAAAAAGAATGAGGGTTTAGTCGTAGCGGAAATTGAGTTATCATTCCCAGAGGAGCCTTTCGATGTTCCCTCTTTTTTAGGTAAAGAAGTCACCGGTGATGTGAAATACTATAATGCATCATTGATAAGCTATCCGTATGTTCAATGGAAGTCTTCCACTGATGAAAAAACCCCTATTTAAGTAAGTCCTTGTATGTCTGATTTTTGTTTAAGTAAAAAACGGTGTAATAAAAGAGATGGCTTATTAATGAATGATTAAGGTTTACTCTTTATGATCAGCTTCAGCGATATATCCTCTAAGATGTTTTTTCATCAGTAAAAATCTGTAAATTCCAACGGACAGAATAATCAGGCTTAAAATTACACAGATACTCCCCAACCATCTTAAATGGATGATGCTCTTTACCTCAAAAATACCAATACCCACCGTTAGAAGATATAAGGAAGTGCGAATATAACTAAAAAGTGTGCGTTCATTAGCTAATTTAGTGCGTTCAATTGCTAAATGATCGCGGAGAATAATATCCTCTTTATTTGTAAATTTATCTACGAAAGCCATATGTTCTGTTTAAGAATATAGAATTAAACAGTTAAGTAAATAAATTTATTCCATAAAACAATAAAGTTCCATAGGTAAATAAGGTTTGTGATAAAGCACCGAGGTTAAAAGATTTTGAAAAGTAGAATTGAATGTGTAATAAAAAAGCCAGAGAAAGGAAGAGAAAAGGAGGTGAGGTTTTGAATCTAGGTGCATTCAATGTTGTTATATCAAATTTTAATCAGATTTATTCCTTTTTATGCGGTAATGTCGTACCTGTTTAATATTTTTATTCCGTATTACTTTTTTCCTATATATGAAGATAAAACATTCTATTCTGTTTTTTTGTTAATAAAATTGATTCTGTTAAAGAAAAAATCCGAAAGGATCTGAAAAATGGAAGAATAAATTTTAATTAAGCTAAGATTGTGA